>NZ_JBFRER010000035.1:0-60900 GCF_052114405.1 Streptomyces sp. M-16
CGGAGGATGGCCCGGCGCCGGACCCCGAAGAACCGTCCCGACACCAGCGGCTGCCGCAGGGCCCGAAAGGCCGCGGCGAAGATGCACAAGAAGACCGTCCGGCAGCGGCAGGACACCGGCCGCAAGTGGGCCAAGCAGGTCGTACGGGACTTCGACCACCTAGCCGTGGAGGACTTCCGGCCGCGCTTCCTCGCGAAGACGACCATGGCCCGCAAGGCGGCCGACGCCGCGATCGGCGCCGTCAAGGCGGCTCTGGTCGAGATGGCCCGCAAGCACGGCCGGACYGTGCACCTGGTACACCCCGCGCACACCACCATGGACTGCGCACAGTGCGGAGCGAGAGCCAAGCACGCACTCCCCCTCTCCGAGAGAACGTATACGTGCACCGCGTGTGGAGCGGTGTCCCCCAGGGACAAGAACTCCGCCCGCGTGATGCTCGTCCGGGCTGGTCTCAACCCGGCTGGTGCTGATCTTGTAAGACCTGCCCCCTGCCAGGGGCCAGGCGAAGTGAGCCAGGAATCCCTCTCGTTCACGAGGGGGAGGAGTCAATCAGTGTTGTTGAGACCTGAGTGAAGGGTGTGACCTGTGGTGCTGGAGATACGCCAGGCGGATCAGTCGGACCGGGACGCGGTGGCGCGGCTGCTGGACGAGGCCTTCCGCCGCGACCCGGTGAGCTGCTGGGTCTTCCCCGATCCGGAGCACCGGGCCGCCGTGCACGGCCGCTTCCTCGGCGTCTTCGTGGACGTGGCGCTCGCGGAGGGCCGGATCGACTACGCGGCGGACGGCTCGGCGGCGGCGCTGTGGCTGCGGATCCCGGCGGACGACCCGGAGGCGGAGCCCGTCGAGGACGAGGTCCCGGCGAAGATGCGGGCGGTCGCCGATCCCGGCAACGAGCGCTGCGAGCTGGTGGGCCGGCTCACGGGCGCGGTGCACCCCACCGCGGAGGAGCACGAGTACCTGCTGATGATCGCGGTGGCGCCGGGGCGGCAGGGCGAGGGGCTGGGCACGGAGCTGATCCGGCCGGTCCTGGAGCGCTGCGACCGCGAGGGCGTCCCGGCGTACCTGGAGGCGAGCAGCGAGCGCAGCCGCGCGCTCTACGAGCGGCTCGGCTGGGAGTTCACGGGCGAGGCGGTGCGGCTGCCGGACGGGCCGCTGATGTGGCCGATGTGGCGCAAGCCGCTGGGCTGAGGCGCGGATCCCGAGGGGCAGCTGGCCGATGAGATCGACGAGTGCATCGTCAAGACGTACCCGGTCGTCGTGGGGACCGGCATGCCGATGTCCCGGGCGGGCTTCGGGGGCCGTCCGCTGGAGCTGACCGGCTGCACCGCCCTCGGCGGCGGCCAGGTCATCACCTCGTACGACGTCAAGCGCTGAACCGCGCCGTCCGCGCGGAACCGGCCTACCGTGGAGGTATGGCCGGTGAACAGCAACAGCGGGTGCGTGGGACGGTGGCCCCGCGGGCCGGGCACGAGCAGCTGACGTGCCAGGCCTGCGGGCACGCCGTCGACACCCTGCTGAGACGACGCAAGTCCCTCGGCATCTTCGTGCCTGAGTGGAGTCCGGGTCCCTGCCGGAACCCGGACTGCACGCGGTACGCCGCCGGGGGCTAGCCCTTGGTGTCCATGCCCGAGGCGACCAGGCCGTTGGCCCACAGCTGGTTCACGCGCGAGCGCTCGGTGCTGTTCGGGTAGGGGTTCGTGCACGAGGTGCCCGGACCGCCGCCCGACATCAGTTCGCTGCACGGCCCCGAGTAGTGGTCCGGCAGGCCCAGCACGTGACCGGTCTCGTGCGCCGTCACGCGGGTGGAGTCGTACTGCTGGTTCTGGGCGTAGTCGAGGAAGATGTAACCCCGTCCGTGCCCGTCGGTGCTCGCGTACGAACCGCGGGAGTCGTTGCCCTCGTAGTACGAGAAGTTCCCGCCGGAGGACACCTCCTGGAGCTTCACGTTGGACACCGAGCCGTTCCATATCTGGGTGGAACGGGAGATCACGCTGCGGAAGCTCGGCGCGTTGCGGGTGTTGTAGGTGACGGTGACGGACAGCAGACCGGGGTTGGCGGCGCGCTGCTCGGCGACCGAGCGCTTCACGGCCTCGAAGAAGGCGCTGTTGGCGGCCTGGTTCTCCGCGGAACGCTCGTACGCGGCGTAACTGGCCGGGTTGCCGGCCGGGGCGTTCGCCGCCGTGGCCGTGGGGACCACGCCGCCGAGGGCCGCGGCGATGCCGAGGCCGATGGTCGCGGACAGCGTGATCCTGCGGGAGTGGCGCATGTGGGGGGCTCCTACTCAGCCGGTGCGGTGGGGGGTGGATGGGTCGTCCGGTACCGGAGTCTGCGGGAGCCGAAGGGGCCCGGGGATGATGTCAGCACCCGATAGCGCCGGCCTATCGGGAAGTTTTCGACAGGGCGACTGGCGTGAGAATGGCGGGATTCGGGGGGCTATAGGTGGCTGGTGCGGTCCGTCGGCCGCCCCCTACCCTCGGGACATGGAGCTTGAGGTCAGGCACCTGCGGGCGCTGTGCGCCATCGCCGACGCCGGCAGCCTGCACAAGGCGGCGCGGCAACTCGGCGTGAGCCAGCCCTCGCTGACGACCCAGCTGCGCCGGATCGAACGGGCCCTGGACGGCGAGCTGTTCCTGCGGGAGCGCACCGGCTGCCGGCCGACGCCGTTCGGGCGCACGGTGCTCGGCCGGGCCCGGCCCCTGCTCGCGGAGATGGCCGCGCTGGTCGCCGAGGCCCGCGCGGCGGCGCACGGACCCCGGCTGAGGCTCGGTTCGACCGCGAGCCGCGCCCTGCCGGGGTGGCTGCGGCGGCTGCACCGGCGCGCGCCCGACACGGAGACCTCGCTGGTCGTCGACGTCTCGGCCAACGCGCTGCTGCGGATGGTGGCCGCCGGGCAGCTGGACGTGGCCTTCGTCCACGAGGTCGAGGGCTGCCCGCTGCGGGTGCCGGAGGGGCTCCAGCTGCACGTGCTGATGGAGCGCGAGCCGCAGTTCGTGTCCATGGCGCGGGACCACCCCGCCGCGCGGTCGTCGGTGGTGGAGTTACAGGACCTGGCCCGCGACCGCTGGACCGTCGACCCTTCCGTCGACGGCGAATGGGACGGGCTGCGCAGGGTCTTCGCCGGGGCCGGCCTCGATCCGCCCGTGCTGCACGCCGACTACCACACCGCCACCTCGCTGATCATCTCCGGCGAGGCGGTCGCGCCCTGCCAGCCGACGTCGGGGCCCCGGGACGACATGGCCATCCGGCCCCTGTCGGGGGACCCGCTCGCGGTACGGCTGCTCCTCGCCACCCGGCCGGGGGCGCACGCGGAGGTCTACGAGGACCTCCGCGCGGCCTATCGCGAGGCGGCGTTGCGCACGCCGCCGTACCGGGCCTGGCTGCGCCACCACGCGAGCCCCCTCCTGGCGGCCTGAACCCCCGGCCCCGCCCCGGCCGGGGTATCGGCCGGTGCGGCCCGGGACGGCGCCCACCGGGCGGCAGTCGTCCGGGGTGTGGCTCCGTACCGCGGTGTCGTCCAGGGCGGCCGTGCCGGACGCCTTGAAGACGCCGCCGCCCTCGGCGGTGCCGTGCGGGCGGTCGCCGCGGTGCGGGTGACCTTGGCGTGGGCCGCCCTCGGGGTGCTCCCGCCGGTGACCTCGGGCAGCCCGTCGGCGGGTTCCCCGCGTCCGGCTCCGTCGGCCGGTTCGCGCACCCGGGAGCCGGCCGGAGCGTGTCCGCACCCGCCGACGCCCTGGCCGCCCGGATGGCGGCGGAGACCTCCACGACCGGGCACGGCACCCGTGCGGCGCGGTCGCCCGCGTGCGCGGCCGGGCGGCCCGCTCGCATGATCCGTTCGGGCGTCGGCGCCGGGCGAACCGCTCCGGACGCGGGATGCCGCGCAGGTGCTTGACTTCACCCTGCCGCGATATATCGTGTTCTACAGAAGACGCGATATGTTGCGTGCGTCAGCCCACGAGGAGGAGCAGCACCATGGCAGAGCAGATGACGTGGTCCGTCGCCGCACCGCAGAAGCTCACCTTCGAGCAGCCGGTGACCGACCTGCGCGTCCGTGTGGTCGGCGGCACGGTCAACGTGGTGGCCGCCGCCGACGCGGGGCCGGCGCGGCTGGAGGTCGCCGAGGTCGACGGGCCGCCCCTGCACGTGGTCCAGGAGGACGGCACCCTCACCCTGTCCTACGAGGACCTCCCCTGGAACGGTTCCCAGGGCTTCAAGAAGTGGTTCGAGGGCAAGCCGTGGAAGGCCTGGAAGGGCGCCTCCGAGGACGGCCGCAAGGCCTGGGAGCGCAGTGTGGCCGTGACGCTGACCCTGCCGGCCGGCACCCACGTGCAACTGGCCACCGTCAGCGCCACCGTCTTCGTCTCCGGCATCGCGGGCGGCACCGAGGTCAACGGGGTCTCCGGCGACGCGACCCTCGTCGGGCTGTCCGGCCGGGTCAAGGCGCACACCGTCTCCGGCAGCGTCGAGGCCCAGTCCCTGACCGGCGAGCTCGGCTTCCACTCCGTCTCCGGCGGCCTGACGGTGGTCGACGGCTTCGGCGGCACCGTACGGGCCGACTCGGTCAGCGGCGACATGCTCATCGACCTCGCCCCCGACCCGGCCGCTCCCAAGCCGGTGGAGATCTTCCTCAACTCCGTCTCCGGCGAGGTGGCGATCCGCCTGCCGCACCCCGCCGACGCCAAGGTGGAGGCCAACACCGCCACCGGCGGGGTCTCCAACGCCTTCGAGGACCTGCGGGTCTCCGGGCAGCTCGGCGCCAAGCGGATCACCGGCACGCTCGGCACGGGTGCCGGCACCCTGCGGGCGACGACCGTCTCCGGGGCCATCGCCCTGCTGCGCCGCCCGCAGGCCGACGCGGACGCCCCCCTCCGGCTCGACAAGAAGGTGCTCTGACATGCCGCCCGTCTTCGCCCACGGCCGACTCCGCCTCTACCTGCTCAAGCTCCTGGACGAGGCGCCCCGCCACGGGTACGAGGTGATCCGCCTGCTGGAGGAGCGCTTCCAGGGCCTGTACGCCCCGTCCGCGGGCACCGTCTACCCGCGGCTGGCGAAGCTGGAGGCGGAGGGACTCGTCACGTACGCGACCGAAGGCGGGCGCAAGGTGTACTCCATCACCGAGGCGGGCCGGGCCGAACTGGCCGACCGCGGCGGTGAACTGGCCGACCTGGAGCTGGAGATCCGCGACTCCGTCTCCGAGCTGGCCGCCGAGATCCGCGACGACGTCCGGGGCGCCGCCGGCGACCTGCGGCGCGAGATGCGGGCCGCCGCCTCCGCCACGGCCACCCAGGTCGACGACGAGTCCTGGAAGGCCGCCAAGGAGGAGCTCCGCAAGGCGAGGCAGGAGTGGAAGGAACAGGCCCGCCGGGCGAAGGACGAGAGCCGCCGGGCCCGTGAGGAGGCCCAGCAGGCCCGCCGCCAGGCCAAGGAGGCCCAGGAGCGGGCCCGCGAGGAGGTCCAGCGGATCGCCGCCCAGCTCCAGGAGCAGTTCGCCAAGCCCGGCGGGGTCTTCGGGAGCCTCGCCGGAGCCTGGCTCGGCGGAGGATCCGCGGGCACCGCCCCCACCGAATCGGCCGGTGCCCCGGGACCCTCGGGCGCCGGCTGGGCCGAGGACCTCGCGCCCACCGCCGACCCGGCGCGGGACCTGGACCGGCTGCTGGACCGCTTCCGCGACGATGTCCGCGACGCGGCGCGCGACCACGGCGTGACGCCCGCCCAGCTGGTCGAGGCCCGGGCCCACCTGGCCGCGGCCGCCGCCCGCATCGAGGCCGGGCTGCGGCCGGGCGCGTAGGGGAGGGTCAGGCCGCCAGGCCCGTCTCGGCCGCGGCGTAGGTGATCCCGTGGTCAGCGAGGACCTCGGAGACCGTGCCCGGCCGGGACAGCAGGGCCAGCAGCAGGTGCAGGGTGCCGATGTGGTCGTCGTGGCGGCCCAGGGCGATGCGCAGGGACTGCTCCAGCACCTTCTTCGCGTCCCCGGCGAAGCGGACGCGGTCGCCCGCTTCCGGGCCGCGGCGGCGCAGCGGGAGGATGCGGCGCCGGCGCGGCGGCGGGGCCGCGAGGGCGCCCGCGCCGTGGGTCTCCTCGATGCGGGCGACGATCTCGCCGAGATCGATGCCGAGTCCCGCGAGGGCCTGCTCGTCGGCCTTGGACATCCCGCCCCGCCGCCGGGACTCGGCGAGCCGGGCCCGTACGGACTCCCGGTCCACGCCGAGCGGGTCCAGGGCGCCGAGGCCCATGAGGGAGAGCAGCAGGTGCTCCTCGGTGACCGTGGCGGCGCCGGCCTGCCGGGCCTCGTCCAGTGCGCCCTTCACGGTGGCGCGGGCGTCCCGGGTGAAGCGTTCGAACATCACAGCCTCCCGTACTTCTTGTGTACGGCCTGCCGGCTGACGCCCAGCTCGGCCGCGATCTCCTGCCAGGACCAGCCCTGCGCGCGGGCACTGCGCACCTGTACGGCCTCCAGCTGCTCCAGCAGCCTGCGGAGGGCGGCCACGGCGTGCAGGCCCACGCGAGGGTCCTGGTCTCCGGCCCGTTCTGCGAGGTCGGTGGCTTCCGTCATGCATGTCAATCTAGGTTGACAGGGGAGGGCTGTCAACCCAGATTGACAAGCGCGTGTGCCGTCGGGGCGCTCAGGTGGTGAGGACGATCTTGCCGAAGAGGTCGCCCGCCTCCAGCTTCTCGAAACCCTCGCGCGCGCGGTCGAGCGGCAGCACCTCGTCGATGACGGGCCGCACGCCGGTGGCGGCGCAGAAGGACAGCAGGTCCTCCAGCTCGTCCTTCGAGCCCATGGTGGAACCGACCACCTTGAGCTCCAGGAAGAAGATCCGGGTCAGCTCGGCGTGCGCCGGCCGGTCGCCACTGGTGGCGCCCGAGATGACCAGGGTCCCGCCCGGTCGCAGGGACTTGACCGAGTGCGACCAGGTGGCGGCCCCCACCGTCTCGATGACCGCGTCCACCCGCTGCGGCAGCCGGGCGCCGGGCTCGAACGCCTCCAGGGCGCCCAGCTCCACCGCCCGCTTGCGCTTGGACTCGTCGCGGCTGGTGGCGAAGACCCGCAGGCCGGCCGCGCGGCCCAGGACGATCGCGGCGGTGGCGACCCCTCCGCCCGCGCCCTGGACGAGGACGGAGTCGCCGGGGCGCACCCCGGCGTTGGTGAAGAGCATCCGGTAGGCCGTCAGCCAGGCCGTCGGCATGCAGGCGGCCTCCGCGAAGGAGAGCTCGGCGGGCTTGCGCAGCACGTTCCAGGCGGGGACGGTGACCTGCTCGGCGAAGGTCCCCTGGTAGCGCTCGGTCAGGATCGAGCGCGGCTCGTCGGGGCCGACGCCGTGGCCGCTCTGGCCGATCACGGAGTGCAGGACGACCTCGTTGCCGTCCTGGTCGGTTCCGGCGGCGTCGCAGCCGAGGATCATCGGCAGTTTGTCCTGGTCCAGGCCGACTCCGCGCAGCGACCACAGGTCGTGGTGGTTGAGGGAGGCGGCGCGGACGTTCACGGTCACCCAGCCGGGGCGGGCCTCGGGTGCCGGGCGGTCGCCCAGTACAAGGCCGTTCAGCGGCTGGTCTCGGTCGATTCGGGCGGCATAGGCAGCGAACATGCGGCCAGAGGCTACCGGTCGGTAGACCCGTCTGACCAGAGGCCGAGGCGTGTCGCCACGCCGGAGCGGAAGGCGCGCTTCCTCCCTCAAGTTCCCTCCGTACCAGGCGGTTTGTCCGGTGGATAGGACTAACCGGAACGTCGGGAGAGGGGCTGGATCGAGGTAGGATTCAAGCCATGCGGCGCGCTCGTCATGAGCCTGTCATTCTCGTCGCCTTCTCGCTTTGCGTTCCCGCGCTCTCTCGCGTGCCCGGCAAGGAAAGACGGAACGACCCCTCCCGGTTCGGGGGCCGGGAGGGTGCGTTCTGCGAGGGAACGACGCGCACGCGAAGAGGCCCGGCCGGATCATCCCGGCCGGGCCTCTGCGCGTAGGGCTCAACGTGGCGTTCAGGCCAGGCGGGCCACTCCGTCGGCCTTCGCCGCCGCGGCGACCGCGGCCGTGACGGCCTCGGCGACGCGCGCGTCGAACGGCGAGGGGATCACGTAGTCGGCGGCGAGCTCGTCACCCACGACACCGGCGATGGCGTCGGCGGCGGCGATCTTCATGCCCTCGGTGATCCGGGTCGCGCGCACCTTCAGGGCGCCCGCGAAGATGCCGGGGAAGGCCAGCACGTTGTTGATCTGGTTCGGGAAGTCCGAACGGCCCGTGGCCACGACCGCCGCGTACTTGTGCGCGACGTCGGGGTGGACCTCCGKGTTCGGGTTGGCCATGGCGAAGACGAAGGAGTTCTTCGCCATCGTGGCCACGGCCTCCTCGCCGACCGTGCCGCCGGAGACGCCGATGAAGACGTCCGCGCCCGCGAGGGCCTCCTCCAGCGTGCCGTTCAGACCCGTCTTGTTGGTCAGGCCCGCGATCTCCGCCTTGACGTCCGTCAGGTCGGAGCGGTCCGCCGAGACGACGCCCTTGCGGTCGGCGACGCAGACGTCGCCGATGCCCGCGTCCACGAGGATCTTGGCGATGGCGATGCCCGCCGCGCCGGCACCAGCGATCACGGCGCGCAGGTCGCCGAGGGTGCGGCCGGTGAGCTTCGCCGCGTTGCGCAGGGCGGCCAGCGTCACGATCGCCGTGCCGTGCTGGTCGTCGTGGAAGATCGGGATGTCCAGCGCCTCCTGGAGGCGGCGCTCGATCTCGAAGCAGCGGGGCGCGGAGATGTCCTCCAGGTTGACCCCGCCGAAGGACGGTGCGAGGCGGATGACCGTCTCGATGATCTCGTCCGTGTCCTTGGTGGCGAGCGCGATCGGAACCGCGTCCACTCCACCGAACTGCTTGAACAGAATCGCCTTGCCCTCCATCACGGGGAGGGAGGCCTCGGGACCGATGTCACCGAGTCCGAGCACGGCCGTACCGTCGGTGACGACGGCGACCACGTTCGACTTCCAGGTGTACTCGTTCACGAGTTCGGGCTGTTCGGCGATGGCGGTGCACACCTTCGCCACGCCGGGGGTGTACGCCAGGGACAGGTCGTCCTTGTCGTTCACCGGCACCGTGGCCTGGATGGCCATCTTGCCGCCCCGGTGCAGCGCGAACACCGCGTCGGGGTTGTTGTCCGTCGCACTGTCACTGCGAGGGTTGACGATCTCCGCTGCCACTTCGTGYGACCCCTTAAGTCCTTTGAATCGTTGAGGGTGGCCACTCCTGGTTAAGGGGTGGGCGGGCACCGCGTCCGTACTCCGCGTCGGCGGTTGGCCCGCCTCCGCGAAGGGGAGGTTCGTACGCGCGGGCGCGCCGCACGCGCGCCCTGAGCCCCGGATGAGGGGTGTAAGGATCTGTTCTACCCGAAGAACGTGTGCCCAGACGAGTCGATTCCCGCTCAACTGTAGGCCGCTTGTCCTGTTTTTGGCTAAAAGTCCAAACCTCTCTGTCCAATGGGTGAGACGCGCCGCAAATAGTGAGGGCAAAAGGGCTGGTCACGGCGATTTGTGCGGCTCCGAGGGGCCTTGCCCGCAGTCCTGTTGGGTAGTCGGGCGCGCCCGTTATCTGATTTTGACCTGATGGGCAGCCTGAATGCGTCAGTCCGAATGGCAAGATGCCGTAATCACACAAGGTCGCGACACTCGATGGTGCGTGTGCGACCTCTTCCGGATGCTTTTCCACCCCTGTCGGAGGAACCAGCCCATGACCGCAAGCACCACCCGTCGTACGACCGCCGCCCGGTCCCGGATCGCCGCGGTCGGCGCGATCGCGGTCGCCGGCGCCCTGATCCTCACCGGCTGTGGCGACCAGACGGACAAGGGCTCCTCGACCCCCTCGGGCAAGACCGACAACAGCGCCCCGCTGTTCTCGAAGCTCCCGAAGAAGATCCAGGACGCCGGTGTCATCAAGGTCGGCTCCGACACGGCCTACGCGCCGATGGAGTTCGTCGACAACGGCAAGATCGTCGGTGTCGACCCCGACATCGCCGACGCGCTCGGCAAGCAGCTCGGTGTGAAGTTCCAGTTCACCTCCGGCACCTTCGACGGTCTGATCACCTCCCTGGAGACCGGCCGCCAGGACGTGGCGATCTCCTCGATCACCGACAACAAGAAGCGCCAGGAGGGCCTGGACGACAAGGGTCAGAAGATCGGTAAGGGTGTCGACTTCGTCGACTACTTCTCCTCCGGCGTCTCCCTGATCCTCAAGAAGGGCAACCCGGACAACATCAAGTCCCTCGACGACCTGTGCGGCAAGACGGTCGCCGTCCAGCGCGGCACGATCTACGAGGACACCTTCAAGGCGCAGGCCGAGAAGTGCGGTGACAAGAAGCTCACCATCGAGGCCTTCGACACCGACGCCGAGGCCCAGACCCGCGTCAAGGCCGGCGGCGCCGTGGCCGACCTGAACGACTACCCGGTCGCCGCGTACATCGCGAAGACCTCGGGCGGCGGCAACGACTTCGAGGTCGGCGGCCAGCAGTCCGACGTCGGCCTCTTCGGCATCGCGGTCTCCAAGGACAACGCCCAGCTGCGCGACGCGCTCAAGGAAGCCCTCGACGCCAGCATCAAGGACGGCTCCTACGCCAAGGCCCTGGAGAAGTGGAACGTCCAGGGCAGTGCCGTGCAGTCCGCCACGATCAACGCGGGCAAGTAAGTCCGAGCGCTCCACTGAAGGGCAGTCATTGTGACTGACAAGATCGACAAGGGTCCGGCCGCGACACCGCCGGCCGGGCCCGGCGCCTCGGGCACCACCCCCTACGAGGCCATCAAGGCAATCCCCGTACGGCACTACGGCCGCTGGATCAGCGCTGTGGTCGTCGCCGTACTCCTCGGGTGGCTCGTCTACGCCTTCTCCCAGGGCAAGATCATCTGGGCGACGGTCGGCGACAAGCTGTTCGACCCCGCCGTGATCGCGGGCATGGGCAACACCATCATCATCAGCATCTCGTCCATGGCGCTGGGCCTCGTGCTCGGCATCCTGTTCGCGGTGATGCGCCTGTCGAAGAACCCGGTCACGAGCTTCGTGTCCTGGCTCTACATCTGGTTCTTCCGCGGCACCCCGGTCTACGTGCAGCTCCTGGTCTGGTTCAGCCTCCCGCTGATCTTCCAGTACATCAACCTGGGGCCGATCTACAAGAACGAGACCGTCGACGTCATGACGCCGTTCATGGTCGCCCTGCTGGGCCTCGGCCTGAACGAGGGCGCCTACATGGCGGAGATCGTCCGCGCGGGCATCCAGTCCGTCGACGAGGGCCAGAGCGAGGCCTCGCACGCGCTCGGCATGACCCAGACGCAGACCATGCGCCGGATCGTGCTCCCGCAGGCGATGCGCGTGATCATCCCGCCGACCGGCAACGAGTTCATCAACATGCTGAAGACCTCCTCCCTGGTCTCGGCGGTGCAGTACACCGAACTCCTGCGGGCCAGCTCCAACATCGGCAGCACCGCCGGCGCGGTCATGGAGATGTTCTTCGTCGCGTCCATCTGGTACCTGGCGCTGACCAGCGTGTTCAGCGTCGGCCAGTACTACCTGGAGCGCCGTTACGCCCGCGGCTCGCTGCGCAGCCTGCCCCCCACCCCGTTCGAGCGGCTCAAGGCCAACCTGAACATGTTCCGCCGTACGGAGGTGGCGAAGTGACCGCCCAGCCGATGGTCAAGGCCGAAGGCGTCCACAAGTCGTACGGCGCCGCACACATCCTGCGGGGCATCGACCTGGAGGTCGCCCCCCGTGAGGTCTTCTGCCTGGTCGGTCCGTCCGGCTCCGGCAAGTCCACCTTCCTGCGGTGCATCAACCACCTGGAGCGCATCAACGCCGGCCGGCTCTCGGTCGACGGCCAGCTGGTCGGGTACAAGCAGAAGGGCGACAAGCTCTACGAGCTGAAGGACAGCGAGGTCGCGGCCCAGCGCCGGGACATCGGCATGGTCTTCCAGCGCTTCAACCTCTTCCCGCACATGACGGCCATCGAGAACGTCATGGAAGCCCCGGTCATGGTCAAGGGCGAGTCCAAGGCGGTGGCCCGCGAGCGGGCGATCAAGCTCCTGGACCGCGTCGGCCTCGGCGAMAAGGGCGGGAACTACCCGACCCAGCTCTCCGGCGGTCAGCAGCAGCGCGTGGCGATCGCCCGCGCGCTGGCCATGGAGCCGAAGCTGATGCTCTTCGACGAGCCCACCTCGGCGCTCGACCCGGAGCTGGTCGGTGACGTCCTCGACGTCATGCGGGACCTGGCCGAATCGGGTATGACCATGATCGTGGTGACCCACGAGATGGGCTTCGCCCGCGAGGTCGGCGACAACCTCGTGTTCATGGACGGCGGCGTCGTGGTCGAGTCCGGCCACCCGCGCGAGGTCCTGGGCAACCCGCAGCACGACCGGACGAAGGCGTTCCTGTCCAAGGTGCTGTAACTCCAAGGTGCTGTAACCGCGACACGCGTGAGGGGCGGTACGGATTCCCGTACCGCCCCTTCGTCGTGCCCGGCGCCGGTTCGAAGTCCCTACCTCAGACCTAGGACCAGTGCGTCCGAGGGGGAGCGCCAGACCGTGCGGGCCTCGGCGAAGCCGGCCTCGCGCAGGGTCCGCGCGTGCCAGGCCTCGTTCGGGGTGTCGCCGTCCGCGTGCTCCCCGTAGATCTCGAACCGGGCCGCCGTGGCCTGCGCCAGGGCCGGGTCGGCCGCGGCCAGGGCCCACCATTCGCGCCAGTCCGGGACGCCCAGGGCGCGGGCCCGGTCCATGCCGGCGTGCCGGTGGGCGTGCTCGGCGGCGTCGATGCGCGGGGTGGCGGGGTCGGGCATGTGGTCGGCGTTCATGAAGACCCCGCCCGGGCGGACCAGCGGGGCGATCCGCCCGTACAGGACGGCCAGGTCGTCGCTGGGGAGCCAGTGCAGCGCGGTCGCGGTCAGGACCGCGTCGTAGGACTCGTGGGGGAGGGCCGCGGGCCAGTCGGGGTCCTTGAGGTCGGCGGTGACGAAGGTGACCCGGTCGTCGCCCGCGAAGTGGCCCCGGGCGATCGTCAGCAGCGCGGGGTCGAGATCGAGCCCCGTACTGGAGGCTTCCGGGAACCGCTTGAGGAGCCTGTCCGTGATACTTCCCGTACCGCACGCGAGATCCAGTACCCGGGGGGCGGGGCCGACCAGCGCTTCCACCATGTCCAGCATGACCCGGAACCGTTCCTCGCGGTCGGGCATGTACCACTCCTGCTGCCGGTCCCAGCTGTCCTGCCAGGCCTGCCAGTCCGTACCGAACGAGCCGGTCGCCGTATCCGTCATCGAGAACCCCTCCGTACGTAATACCCTCGAACCAGTACCAGCCGTTACCGCGGCCGCTGCTGACACTAATCCGCATCCGTAAGGACTACAAGTGGAACTGGCCCATTACTCGGACTATGCCGTGCGCCTGGTCAACACCGAGGAGCCGGCCCGCAACAAGGACGCGCTCACCTCGGTGGACGACGTCCGCGCCCTCTTCGGCGCCAGCGTGCAGATGGCCCGCCGGGTCACCGACACTGACGTCACGCGCTTCCGCAACGTGCGCGGCCGGCTGCGCGCCGTCTTCGAGGCCGCCGACGGCGGCGACCACGTCCTCGCCGTCGACCTGCTGAACTCCCTGCTCATGGAGTTCCCCGTCAGCCCCCAGGTCTCCGGCCACGAGCTGGTCGGCCCGGACGGCCGCCCCGACTGGCACATCCACCTCGCCGAGCACCCCTCCAACGCCTCCGCCGGCTACGCCGCGATGGCGGCGATGGGCCTGGCCTTCGCCCTCACCGAGCACGGCCCCGACCGCCTGGGCCTGTGCCAGGCGCCGCCCTGCCGCAACGCCTACCTCGACACCTCCACCAACCGCTCCCGGCGCTACTGCTCCGACCGCTGCGCCACCCGCGCCAACGTCGCCGCCTACCGCGCCCGCAAGCGGCTGGAGGCCGAGGAGTCCGCACGCACCGGCCGCACCGCCGAGGCCGCCCAGGACAGCCACGCCCTCAGCGAGCGCTGACCGTCCGGGCGCGGCCGCAGCCGCAGCCGGGCCACCGCCAGCACCAGCTCCTCGGGGACCGCGCCGTAGTCGGTGCTGTCCCCGGTCTCGTTGAAGGGGTTGTCGCCGAGCATCCACCAGCCGCCCGGCCGGCGCTCGGCCGCCCGCTTCACCACCAGCAGGTCCTGCTGCAGCGGATGGCGGAAGACCACCACGTCACCCGGCCGGACCAGCGCCTCGTACCGGACCACCAGCCGGTCCCCGTCCGCCAGGGTCGGGGCCATCGACGGGCCCGTCACCTCGGTGATGCCGATGCGCCCCCGTGTGCGCCTGTTCTCCGTCATGTCCGGCCTCCTCGTCCTCCCCGCATGCTGCCGTACGGGCCCGTACGTTCGCTCACCACTCCTCGACCGCCCCTGGACTTTTGTCCTAAGCCCATGGGGGCGCCCGCGATTTCCGGTTTCTCAGCGAGTAATCTCCACCTTTGAGAAGACGATCACGAGGAGGACCCACTCCATGCTTTCCCGCTTCTTCGCCCCCAAGGTGAAGGTCTCCGCCCACTGCGACCTGCCCTGCGGCGTGTACGACCCGGCCCAGGCCCGTATCGAGGCCGAGTCCGTCAAGGCCGTCCAGGAGAAGTACCAGGCCAACGAGGACGCGGACTTCCGCGCGCGTGCCATCACCATCAAGGAGCAGCGCGCCGAGCTCGCGAAGCACCACGTGTCGGTGCTCTGGAGCGACTACTTCAAGCCCCCGCACTTCGAGAAGTACCCGCAGCTGCACACCCTGGTCAACGACACCCTGAAGGCCCTCTCGGCCGCCAAGGCGTCGAACGACCCGGCGACCGGGGCGAAGGCCCTGGAGCTCATCGCCGAGATCGACCGCATCTTCTGGGAGACCAAGGCCGCCTGATCCAGGCCCAGCCCGTCCCCGGTACGACCGAGGGGCCCGACCGCACGCGGTCGGGCCCCTCGGTCGTACCGGCGGCGGCGCGGCGCGGACCGTTCCAGGTCCGCGCCCCTCCCGCGCCCCTCCCGCGCCTACTCCTCGTCCTCGTCCTCGTCGTCCAGGCGGGCCAGCCAGGTCGCCAGGCGTTCCACCGGGACCTCGAAGTCCGGGTTCAGGTCGACGAAGGTGCGCAGCTGCTCGGCCAGCCACTCGAAGGTGACCTCCTCCTCGCCGCGCCGCTTCTCCAGCTCCTCGATGCCGCGATCGGTGAAGTACAAGTCGGGCTCCGTGCGTGTGGTGATGGGGGTGTTTCCCGCCAGGATAAGCCGGGTCCCGGCGACACCTCCCGCTCGTCCCGCCGGCGGCGCTAGCGTGGACGTCCCGGTGGGGCGAGCGGGGGACGGGGGTCACGGGATGCCTGATGGGCGCACGGCCGGCCCCGCACGCGCCTTCGAGCTCCTGGAGCCCTTGGTCCGGGCCGCCACGGTACGCGTCCACGCGCCCCCGGGCGGGTATGAGAACCCCGGCAACGACTGGACCGGACCCACGTGGGGGAGCGGCTTCTTCATCGCCCCCGGCTGGGTCCTGACGTGCGCGCACGTGGTCGGCGAAGGGGGTGCTGCGGTGCGTCTGGCGGGGCGTGAGGTCGGCATCAGCTTCTCCTCCGGACCGGGTCCGGGATCGGGCTCCGGCCCGCCGGGCCCGTGGGCCGACGCGGGCATCGGGACGGTCACCGGGCGCGTGGAGTGCGTCCTGCCCGAACGGCTGGAGGAACGGCGGCCCGGCCGGCGCGCCCTGTGGGACCTGCCCGACCTGGCGCTCGTCCGGGTGCTCTCGCCGATCTCCCACGCCTGCGTGTGGCTGACCGACCGGGCCGGACCCCGGCTGGAGGAGGCCGCGTACTTCGGCTGCACCGAGGAACTCGGCATCCGCGAGATCACCGGCCGCACCACCCGGCTGCGGGGCACCGCCGCGGGCGGCGCCGCGATCCGCCTCGGCGACGAGGACGAGATCGAGGCCGGCATGTCCGGCGGGCCCGTGGTGGACCTGGCGCGCGGAGAGGTCATCGGCGTGGTCAAGGCCCGGCGGCACGGCGGCGGGGGCGGGCTGGCCGTGTCCGTGGACCGGCTGCGGACCCTGCCGATGGCCGCGACCGGACAGACCGGCCTGTACCGCAGGGTCATGCAGGCCCACGACCTCTACCACTACGACCGCCACGTCAGCGACCTCGACAGCCGCCGGACCTGGACCGACGTGCACGACGAGCTCGCCGCCGCGGACGGGGACCCGTACGGCGGGCGCCGGCGGCTCACCCCCGGCGAACGCACCACCCTGTGCGGGCTGCTCGCCGAACTGCCGCCGCCCGGCTCCTCGGAGGCCGTACGCGAGCTGGCCGAGCAGGCCCGGGGCGAGGAGCCCGACACCGCCCTGCCGGCCCCGCTCAGCTGGCGCGACGGGCTCGGGCTGCTCCACGACCCGCCGGGCGCGGGCGGGGAGGCCGCCGCGGTCCTCCGGTACGCCACCGACGTGAGCGTGGCCGACCACCGCGAGCCCCCGGCGCCGGGGGCCGACGAGGAACTGTGGGACTGGGTCCGCGCCACCGCGGAACGGCTGTGGCGTCCGCTGCGGCGCGAACTCGCCGAGCGGCACGAGCGCGGCCTCGCCGAGCGGGAGCGGCGCCGGCGCGCCGCCGTGGGCCGGGCCGCGCACGGACCGGTCCGCCGGGACCGGGCACTGCCCGCCGGGCCCTCGGTGCTGCTGGAGGTGTGGGCGCACGGCTGGGAGGACGTCTACGACTGGCGGGTCTCGGTGCTCGCCGGACCGGCCCGCCCCGGCCGGGTCACCCCGGTGGACGCGGGCGTACGGGAGACCCTCGCCGCGCTGCCGGAGGCACTGCGGGCCCCGCTCGCCGAGGGCTTCCGCCGGTGCGACACGCACGAGTCGGCCGCGCTCCTCGAAGTGGCCGTGGCGCCCGGCCTGTTCGGGCTCGCCGTGGACACCTGGACGGTGTCCGGCGGGGTGCCGGTCGGCGTGCAGCGGCCGGTGGTGTTCCGCCTCCCGCCGGGACAGGCCGGGGAGGCGGCCGGCCCGCGCTGGGCCCGCGTGCAGGCCGGCCCGCTCCTGGACCAGCGCGCCGACTGCGTGCGGGGGCGGCCCCGCAGCCCCTCGCCGGAGTGGCCGGCGGCGCTGGCCGACAACACCGTGCCGGTGCTCTGCCGGGCACCGGGCGCCGAACCGACCCTGGGCGCGCTGCACGTGCTGCGGGACGCGGGCTACGGGGTGGTGGTGTGCCGGCGGCCCCCGGCCGACCCCGGGGCGTCCTGCGCGCCCTACCACCGGGGAGTCCGGGAGGAACTGGCCGAGGCGGGCCGGGGCGCGGTGCTGCCGCTGCGCGTCCAGGCGCTGCGCGGGCGGGCGTACGGGGCGGATCCCGACGCCTACTGGGCGGCCGGGCTGGCCCTCGTGTGGGAGGACCCGGCGCGGGCCCTGCCCGAGGACGAGCCGTTGCAGGGGGATCTGTGAACCGGCGGGCCGCCGGCCGGCGGGAGGGGCACCGGCGGAGCGGGAGCCGGTGCGGGCGAGTCGCGTTGCGTGGGAGGGGACGGCCGTGAACGACGAATGGCTCATCTACCGGGGCGTGGGCGAACCCCACGACGGGATCGGGGCGCTGCCCGATCCGCCGCCGTGGCGGGACTTCGACGGCGGCCCCGTCGAACCGCCCGGCGGGGCGGCCGCCACCGCCGACGACAACGTGGCGCGCCGCCTCGGCGCCCACCGGCAGGCCGCCGAACTGCACCGGCCCGAGCCGGAGGAGCTGGAGGCCGTCAACGCGGCGCTCTACCTGCGCAGGCCGCTGCTGGTCACCGGCTACCCCGGCACCGGGAAGTCCACCCTCGCGCACGCCGTCGCCCACGAGCTGGGGCTCGGCCGGGTGCTGCGCTGGCCCGTGGTGTCGCGGACCGTGCTCCAGGAGGGGCTCTACCGCTACGACGCGCTGGCCCGGCTCCAGGACGTGCAGATCGCCGCCGGCGGGGGCGGCGGCGGGGCCGGGGCCGGGGGGATCGGGAAGTACATCAGGCTGGGGCCGCTGGGCACGGCGCTGCTGCCCACCGAGCGGCCGCGCGTCCTGCTGATCGACGAGCTCGACAAGAGCGACATCGACCTGCCGAACGACCTCCTGAACGTCCTGGAGGAAGGCGAGTTCACCCTGCCGGAACTGGAACGGGTCGCCGACTCCGAGCCGGAGGTGCGGGTGCTCACCGACGACGGGGCGAGGGTGACCGTCCGGGACGGGCGGGTGCGCTGCCGGGCCTTCCCGTTCATCATCCTGACCAGCAACGGCGAACGGGACTTCCCGGCGGCGCTGCTGCGCCGGTGCATCCAGCTCAAGCTGGGGCAGCCGGGGGAGAAGCGGCTGGCCACCATGGTCCGGGCGCACCTGGGGGAGGACGCCGCCCGGCTGGGCGCCGACCTGATCCGGGAGTTCCTCAGCCGCTCGCGCTCCGAGCTCGTCGCCGCCGACCAGCTGCTCAACGCCATCTACCTGACGCACTACGCCGCCCCGCCCACCCGGGAGGACCTCGCGGACCTGCTCATCCAGCGCCTCGACCGTCCGAGGTGAGGGCCCGTGGCCGCCTCCGCTGACCAGGGGCCCGTGGAGCCCGACATCCGTGCCCTGGCCGGCCTGCTGCGGGCCGCCGGGCTCGATCCGTCCGCCGGGGAACTGGCCGACGCCCTCTGGCTGGCCGGGCGTACCCGCACCCGTGCCCGGCCCGTCCACGCCCGGCCGGATCCGGTCCGGGCGGATCCGGACGGGCGGGGACGGGAGGACCCGGGGGAGCCGCCGCCCGCGCCACCGCGCCGGGAGGAACCGGAGGCCGAGGACCCGGTCAGGCTCTACGCCGCCGGGACGCGGCACGGCGCCGAGGGCGGTCCGGATGCGGAGATCCCGCTCGGGGGCGGGGTGCCGGTCCGGGTGCCCGGCGCCGCCGCGCTGCCCCGCATCCTCGACATCCAGCGGGCCCTGCGCGCCCTCCAGCGCCACCGGCCCCCCGGCCTGCCCGTCCGTACGGTCCTCGACGAGGCCGCCACCGCCGAGGCCAGCGCCCGCGCCCCGGGCCTGGTCATCCCGGTGCTCCGGCCGGAGACCCGGCGCGAGGCGACCGTCCGGCTGGTGATGGACGCCTCCCCCTCCATGGCGGTCTGGCAGGAGATGTTCGAGGAACTCCGGTCGGTCTGCGAGCGGCTGGGCGCCTTCCGGGACGTCCAGGCGCACTACCTGCACCGGCTCTCGGACGGTACGGCCGCCGTCGGGCGCGGCCCCTCGCCCGCCGCCGCCCTGCGCTCGGGCGACCAGCTGCGCGACCCCACCGGGCGGGCACTGACCATGGTCGTCTCCGACTGCGCCGGCCCGGTGTGGCGGGAGGGCGAGGCCCAGCGGCTGCTCCACCGCTGGGCGGAGTGCACGCCCTGCGTGATCGTGCAGCCCCTGCCGCAGCGGCTGTGGAACCGCAGCTGGCTGCCGACCGAGCGCGGGGTGCTGGAGCACGCCGAGGGCGGTGGCGGAGCCGTCGGCGGCGGGCTGGGGCTGAGGTTCCGCCCGGACCGGCCGCCGCGGCCCGGACAGCCCACGGGCGGCCTCACCGTGCCCGTGCTGCCGCCGCACGCCGCCGCCCTCGGCGCCTGGGCCCGGCTCGTCGCCGGACTCGGCACGGGCCCGGTGCCCGCCGAGGTCGGCCGGGTCCTCGCCCGGCACCCCGCCGCCCCCGTCCCGCTGCCCCGCACCGCCCGGCCGCCCCGCGAACTGGTCCGCCGCTTCCGCGCCTCCGCCGCGCCCGGTGCCGTACAGCTCGCCGTGTACCTGGCGGCGGCGCCGTTGACGCTGCCCGTGATGCGTCTGGTCCAGCGCACGATGCTGCCGGACTCGGAACCCTCCGACCTGGCCGAGGTGCTGCTCGGCGGGCTGCTGCGGCGCAGCGGCGAAGCCCCGGGGAACTGGTACGAGTTCGTCCCCGGGGTGCAGGACGTGCTGCTGGGGCCGCTGGGACGCGACGAGGCCGCCCTGGTGCTCAAGCACTGCTCCGAGTACGTACGGGCGCACTTCGGCCGCGGCGTGCGCGACTTCCCCGCGCTCGCCGTCTCCCAGCTCACCGGCGTCCCGCCGGACGGCCCCGCGGACGACCCCGGCCGGGTGCCCGCCGGGCGGCTCCCGCAGGCCTTCGCGCACGTCTCGGCCAAGGTCGTACGCCGCTACCTGCCCGGTCCCCCCGAAGACGACCCGGACGCCCCCCCGCCCGAGCCCGCCCCACCCGCCCCCGCGGGCCGGGCCCCCGGGCTCCGGGCCGCCCGGGACCGCCTCGCGGACGGCGACGCCCGGGCCCTGTACGAGGCCGCCGCCCTGCTGCGGCGGGCCGTGGCGGCCCCGGCCGGGCCCCAGGACCCGCCGGAGGAGGCGGAGACCGAGCTGGCGGGGGCACTGCTGCGGCTGTGGGCCGTCCAGCGGGACCCCGAACTGCTCGACGAGGCCGAGCGGGCGGTGACCGGGCTGGGCTCCCCGCCCGCCCGGGCGGCCCGGGGACGGGTGCTGTACGAGCGGGCCCTGGCGGCCGGGCCCGACCCGGAGCTGCTGGCCGCCGCGGACCGGGAGTTCGCCGCGGCGGGCGCCGCCGCCGGCCCCGCCCTGCGGCGCGACTGCGCCGTGCGGCGGGCGCAGACCCTGATCCGGCTGGGCGCGCTGCGTGACGACCCGGGCCCGCTGCACGAGGCCCGGTCCGCGCTGGAGGCCCTCACCGGCCCGGACACCGCCCCCGGCACGGGGCCGCAGCCCGCCCTGGCCCTCGGGCGCGTCCTGCTGGCCCTGCTGCCCCGCACCCCGGACCCCACCGAGCGGGCCGCCCTGGCCGAGCAGGCCGCCGTACACCTGTCACGGGGCCTCACCGCGCTCGTCGCCGAGCAGGCCGCAGCCGCAGCCGCAGCCGCAGCCGCAGCCGCCGCCACCGCCACCGTCCCGGACACCGCCACCGGCACCGCCCGGGCCCCCGCCGCCGGGGAAGGACCCCCGGCCGGGACCCCCGTCGCGCGCACCGCCCCCGTCCGGGTGGAGCTGGCCGAGGCCCTGCGGTACCTGCCCGCCCGGCTGGAGGAGGCGGCCGGGCAGCTGGCCCGCGCCCTGGGCGAGGCCGCCGCCGAGCCCGACGCGCGGCTCGCCGCCCTGCTGTGCCTGGCCCGGGTGCACCGGGCCCGGTACGCCCGTGACGCGGATCCGGCGGCCCTGGAGGAGGCCTCGGAGGCGTACGGGCGCGCCCGCCGGCTGATCCCCCGGGACGGGGACGCCTTCGCGGAGCTGCTGCCCGAGTGGGGCGACGTACTCCTGGACCGGACGCGCGCCGCAGACGGGCGCCGCTTCGCCTCCACCGCCGTACGGGTGCTGCGCGAGAGCCGCTCGGCGGTGCCCCAGTCCGACCCGGGAGCCGCCTCCCGGCTGCGGCGACTGGCCACCGGCCTGCGGCTGCGGCACGCCTACGAGGGGGACCTGGTCGACCTCCGGGAAGCGGAGTACCTGCTGGAACTCGCCGTCCGGCAGAGCCACCGCCCCCTGGAACGGGCCCGCGCCTGGCGCGACCACGGCGACGTCCAGCAGGAGATCCACGCCCACACCCGCACCGTCGACCGCCTCGACCGGGCCGCGGACTCCTACCGCCAGGCCTGGCGCGCCGCACTGGAGGCCGACCAGGAGGAGCGGCAGGACGCCGCGCTCCGGCTGGCGGCCCGCGTCCAGGAGCTGCGCGGCGAGGTACTGGAACGCCTCGCCCGCCCGCGGGCCGCACTCGACGCCTACCGGGCCGCCCTGGAGCTGCGCCGGCGCCTCGACCCGTCGCGGGCCGAGGCGCCCGAAGCACAAACGGTGGAGTGCGAGGCGGCGGCCGGAGCGGCGGCGGCCGGAGCGGCAGGGGACGCACCGGCCAGTGCGCCGTGGTCCGCCGAGGCGCTCACGGCGCGGATCCGCGCCCTGGAGGAGGGCCTCTGAACCGTTTCCCCCCGCCGGGCGGCGGGAAGAGGCACTGGACCGGAAGAGCGGGACGACAGGGGGACGGGCAGCCCATGGTGACCGGACGTCAGGAAGCGGCAGCACCGACCCGCCCGTGTCCCGGGCGGCTCCCGGACCTCTCCGGGCTCGACCTGGCCGCACTGCGCGGGATCGACCATCCCGTGCTCGCCGAGGTCATCGAAAGCATGGTCGAGCGGGTCACCCACCCCGCCGAGATCCTCAACGCCTTCGACTCCGGCGTCGCCTGACCGGGCGTCACACCGACGCGGGTTGACCACTTTCCGCCGTTAGCCGGGCCCGTCCGAGGGGCAGGGATGGACCGTCCTGGGGGTCCCCCCGGCATTGGCTGGGGGAGGGAGGTGCCGACGGATGAGCCAAGCGATCACGAGCGGTCCCGTGCTGCCCGCGCACCGGGCCCTCGACCGGCACGCGCGCCACGCCCCGTGGCCGTACGCCCGCCTCGACGTGCCGGCCCTGCGCGCCGCCGGCCACCGTCCGCAGCCGGTCCGGCAGTTCGTCCTCAAGACCCACAGCCGCTGCAACCTCGCGTGCACCTACTGCTACGTCTACGAGATGGCCGACCAGAGCTGGCGCACCCGCCCCGCCGTCATGACCCGGGCCACCGCCCTGCGCGCCGCCGAACGGATCGCCGAGCACGCCGCCGCCCACGACCTGCCCCGCGTCGACCTCGTCCTGCACGGCGGAGAGCCCCTCCTGGCGGCGCCCGCCGCCCTCGCCGCGCCCGTCGACGCGGTACGTGCGGCCGTCGCCCGGCACGCGCCCCGCACCCGCGTCACCGCGAGCGTGCAGACCAACGGCACCCTCCTGACCCGGGGCCGGATCGCCGCCCTGGCCGCCGCCGGGATCCGGGTCGGCGTCAGCCTCGACGGCGGACTGCCCGCGCACAACACCCGCCGCGTGGACCACGGGGGGCGGCCCGGCTTCGGCGCCGCCGCGCGCGGGCTGCGGCTGCTCGCGCGGCACCCCGAGGGCTATGCCGGGGTGCTGTGCGTGGTGGACCTGGCGCAGGACCCGGTGGAGACGTACGAGTCCCTGCTCGACTTCGCGCCACCCGCCATCGGCCTGCTGCTGCCGCTGGCCAACTGGAGCACCCCGCCACCGGGCCGTCCCGGGCCCGGGACCCCGTACGCCGACTGGCTGCTGGCCGTCTTCGACCGCTGGTGGAACGACGGGGTGCGGCGGACCCGGATCCGGATCTTCGAGGAGGTCATCGCGCTGCTGCTGGGCCTGCCCACCGCCACCGAGACGCTCGGCCTGGCCCCGGCCGCCACCGCCGTCGTCGAGACCGACGGCGCCATCGAGCAGGCCGACTCGCTGAAGTCCGCGTACGAAGGGGCCGCCGCGACCGGTATGACCGTCGACACCCACAGCTTCGACCAGCTGCTCGAACACCCCGGCTTCGCCGCCCGCCAGTTGGGCCGGGAGGCCCTCGCACCCGGCTGCCGCTCCTGCGAACTCGTCGAGGTGTGCGGAGGCGGCCACTACCCGCACCGCTACCGTGCGGGGGAGGGCTTCCGCCAGCCGTCCGTGTACTGCGCCGACCTCCAGGCCGTCATCCGGCACATCGCCGGGGCCCTGCACCTGGCCGCGACGACGGGACGGGCCGCCTCATGACCCACCACACGGAAGCAGCCGAAACCGAAACCGGTACTGGTACCGACGCCCGTTCCCGGGCCCGAACGGCGTCCCGGACCCCTCCGAACGGCACCCTCCCCGGGGACCGGACCCCGACCCCGGAGCAGGCCCCGGCCCCGGAGCGGACCCCGACCTCGGGCCGGGCCCAGGCCTCGGACCGGGCCCAGGCCCCGGAGCGGGTCGTGCCCCGGGAGCAGACGCCCGCCCGGGCCCCCGCAGGTGCCCAGGCCCCGCCCCGGGTGCCCGGCCGCGCCCAGGATCCGCCCGGCCGGGAGCCGTCCCGGGGGCAGGTGCCCGTACAGGCGGGGGGCCACGGCCGGGAACGGGGCCGGGTTCAGGGCGGCCTCGGGGGTCGGGCCCAGGCCCGGGAACAGGACCAGGCCCGGGAGGAGCGGCGGGACCAGGGCATGGCCCCGGGGACCGGCGGAGGCGGCGCGGGGCCGGGCGGCGAGCTCGCGCACTTCACCGTCAGCTCCCACACGCTGCGCGCCCTCGCCTCCACCGAGCCCTCGGCAGAAGGCACCCGCCTGGTGCGCGACGTGCGCCGCTCCAAGCGGCTCCTGCTGCTGCGCGCCGTCCTCGACGCCGCGCCCGGCGCCGAGGCCGCCGAGCGCTGGGCGCTCCTGGAGGAGGCCGAACGGCAGGACCCCGAAGCCGTGCGCGACGTCTTGCACTACCCCGCCACCGGCGTCTGGGCCGAGGAGACCCTGCGCCGCCTGCACGCGCCCCAGGGACCCCCGCCCGACCTCGCCCACCTCGGGGCGCTCGCCGTCGCCGCCGCGCTGCGCGCCGGGATCGGCTTCAAGGCCACCCTGCGGCCCGTCGGCGGCCGGCTCGCACTGCCCACCCTCGGGCTGCTGCGCCCCGACCGGCCCGGCCCGCTCGCCCTCACCGAACGCTCCTGGGACTCCTGCGCCACCCTCCCGCTGCACGCCCTGCCCGGCGGCCGGACCGCCCTCGACGACCTCGACCCCTACCGCGCCCCGTCCGCCGCGCACCCGGCACCCGTACGCCCGGCCCGACGGCTCACCCCCAAGGGCCACAAGCGCTGGGACACCCAGTGGTCCGGCGCCCTCACCCTGCTGGAGCGCTACGACTCCACCCGCGCGGACGAGATCGGCCGGCTGCTGCGCTCCGTGGTCCCCCTCGCCGGCGGCACCCGTTCCAGCGGTGCCACCCTGCCCGCGGCCGCCGGTTCCGTCCTGGCCCGCGCCCAGGCCCCGCCCGCGCTGGCGGCGACCCTGGTCCACGAGGTGCAGCACGGCAAGCTGGCCGCCCTCGCCGACATCCTCACCCTGCACACCGCCGACCGCACGCCCCGGTTCTGGGCCCCCTGGCGCAGCGACCCGCGGCCGCTGGAGGGGCTGCTGCACGGGGCGTACGCCCACCTGGCGCTGGCCGGGTACTGGCAGCGGGCCGCGCTGTACGGGGCCCGGGGCGCCTGGGCCCAGCACGCCCGGGTGCGCGCACAGGTCGCCGCCGTCCTCCCCGTACTGCGGGCGCAGCCGCAACTCACGCTCACCGGGCGGGAGTTCGTCGACGGAATGGCGGCCGCCGAGCGGACCATGGACGAACTGCCGCCCCCCGGCGACCAGCACGCGACCGCCCGGCGCGCGCTGGAGGGCGAGCGACGCGCCTGGTGCGAGGACCACCCCGAACTCGCGGCATTCGTACAGGTCTGAGGGCCCCCGGCTGCGGTACCTTTCAAGCCCGCACCGCCCCCGCAACACCCCCGCACCGCCCCCCCGCACCGCCTCACGTCCCGTCCACCGCCCGGACCCCAGGGAGACGGCCGCATGACCGGTACCGGTACGCGACTCGACCGCGACGGAGCCGCCCAGCCGCAGCGCTTCGTCATCAGCTTCGCGGGCTTCAACCGCCCCTGGGCGGTCTGGATCGCCCACCGCCTGGAGGAGCACGGCCACCGCGTCGCGCTCCAGCGCTGGGACCCCCAGACCAGCCCCGGCCTCACCGAGGCCCTGGACGACCTCCCCCGGGCGGGAGGCAGGGTCCTCCTCGTCCTCAGCGAGCGCTACTTCTCCGCCGGCACCCACACCGACGAGGAGTGGAACACCGCCCTGCGCACCGTCACCGAGGCCCACCCGGGCCGGTTCGCCGCCGTCTGTCTCACCGACGCCCCGCTGCCCAGCGCCGTGGCCGCCCTGGAGAAGACCGACCTGTGGGGCCTGGACTCCTACGAGGCCGAGTACCGGGTGCTGCGCCGCCTGGAGCTGCCCACCGACCGGATCGGCACCGAGAGCGGCCGGCGCGGGCCCCGCTTCCCCAACGACCCGCCCGAGATCTGGGGCCGGGTCCCGCGCCGCAACCCGCGCTTCACCGGCCGCAACGACGTCATCGGCAGGCTCCGCGAAGCCCTCACCGAGGCCCCGCCCGGCGCGTCCACCGTGACCCTGCTCGGGCTGTCCGGCGTGGGCAAGACCCAGGTCGCCACCGAGTACGCCTACCGCTTCGCCTCCGAGTACGACGTCGTCTGGTGGGTGCCCGCCGAGGACCGCCCCACCCTGCGCGAACGCCTCGCCGACCTGGCCCCCGCCCTCGGCCTGCCGCGCGGAGCCGGCAGCTACGGCGAGCAGATCCGGGCCGTCCTGGAGGCGCTGCGGCGCGGGGCGCCCTTCCACCGCTGGCTGCTGGTCTTCGACGGTTGCGACAACCCCGACGACCTCACCGACCTGCTGCCTTCCGGCGCCGGCGACGTGATCATCACCTCGCGCAACCGCGAATGGGCCGCCCGCCACACCAGCCTCGTCGAAGTCCCCCTCTACGCCCGCCCCGAGTCCATCACCTTCATCCGCCGCCGGGCCCGCCGCCTCACCGGCGAGGAGGCCGACCAGCTCGCCGAGGCGCTGGAGGACTACCCCCTCGCCCTCGACCAGACCGCCGGCTGGCTCGCCGACTCGCCGATCGGCGTGGGTGAGTACCTGAACCTCCTCCAGCGCAGGCTCGACTCCCACGAGGCCGTCACCCTCTCCGACGACTACCCGCTGCCCTTCCCGACCGCGCTGGCCATACTCCTCAACAACGTCCGGGAGAACTTCCCCGACGCCCTCGCCCTCCTGCGGCTGTTCGTCTTCTTCGCCCCCGGCAGGGTCCCGCTGCGGCTCCTGCGCGAGTTCCCCGCCGACGACGTGCCCGAACACCTCGCCGGCCTGATCAACGACCAGATCCGCTGGAACGCGGCCCTCAACAAGCTCGTCCAGTTCTCCGTCGTCCGCCTGGAGTACTCCGACCTCTCCGTGGAAGAGGGCGGTGGCCTGGAGACCGTGCAACTGCACCGCATGGTCCACAACATCGTCCGCGAGAACCTCGCCGAGGACGAGGCCGACCAGCTCTCCCGCGCCGTCCGCCAGGTCCTCGCCGCCGCCGACCCCGGCCGCCCCACCGACTCCCGGCTCTGGCCCCGCTACGCCGAACTCATCCCGCACCTCGACTCCGCCGGCGTTCTGACCAGCAGCAATCCCCGCATCCAGACCTTCCTGCTGCACTGTCTGCGCTACCTGATCCTGGCCGGCGAGTACCGCACCTGCCTGCGCCTGTCGGAGCAGACCGACGGCGTCTGGCGGGCCATGCTCGGCGACGACCACGACCAGGTCCGCGAACTCAGCTACCACTACGGCGGCGCCCTGCGCATGCTCGGCCGCTTCCGGCAGGCCGAGACCCTCGCCCGCTCGGTCGCCGACCGGCTCGTCGCCGAACGCGGCGACCGCGACCTGGAGACCCTGCGCGCCACCAGCACCTACGCCGGGGTCCTGCTCAGCGCCGCCAAGTTCGACCAGGCCCGGACCCTGCTGGAACACGCCTTCACCACCTACCGCGAACTCCTCGGCGAGGACGACTCCACCACCCTCAACGCCCAGAACAACGTCGCCGTCGTCCTGCGCCTGCTCGGCCGCTACCAGGAGGCCTACGACACCGACCTGGACACCCTGCGCCGCCGCGAACGGGTCCTGCGGGTCCGCCACATCGCCACCCTCTCCTCCGGCATCGGCTGCGCGATGGGCCTGCGCCTGATGGGCCGCTACCGCGAGGCCCTCGCCCGCCAGGAACAGGGCCTCAAGCTCAACACCCAGGTCCTCGGCGTCAACCACCCGCAGACCCTGCGCGCCGAGCACAACCTCGGCATGTGCCTGCGCCGCTCCGGTGACATCCCCGGCGCCGGCGCCCGGCTGCGCGGCGTCCTGGAACGCTCCACCCGGGTGTTCGGGGCCGAGTTCCCCTGGACGCTGATGGTCGCCTCCGACTACGCCACCTACCTGCGCGAGTACGGGGACATCGAGGAGGCCCGCCGGATCTCCGAGGAGGTCGTGCGCGGCTACCAGTCCCAGCTCGGCCTCGCCCACCCGTACAGCATCGGCACCGTCGGCAACCTCGCCCTCGTACTGCGTGCCCAGGGCGACCGCACG
This sequence comes from Streptomyces sp. M-16, assembly GCF_052114405.1. Taxonomy (NCBI): domain Bacteria; kingdom Bacillati; phylum Actinomycetota; class Actinomycetes; order Kitasatosporales; family Streptomycetaceae; genus Streptomyces; species Streptomyces sp. M-16. The sequence continues at coordinate 28,031 of NZ_JBFRER010000035.1, forward strand.
GAGGCCCTCAACCTCGCCGAACAGGCCCTGGTCGGCATGCGGGGCGCGCTCGGCGACCACCACCCCTGGACCCTGGGCTGCGCCCTGAACACCACCGGGCACCGCAACATCACCGGCCGCCTGGAGGACGCGCTCGACCTCAGCCGCGAGACGCTGCGCGGGGCCGAACGGATCCTCGGCCCCGACCACCCGATGGCGCTCAGCGCCCAGATCGCCCTCGCCGCGGACCTGCGCTCGGTACGGGAGGACGCGGAGGCCTCCAAGCACGAGGAGGCGGGCATCAAGGCCCTCACCCGCACCCTGGGCCCCCAGCACGTCCACACGGTCTCGGCCCGCCAGCAGACCCGCCCCTACTGGGACTTCGAGCCCCAGCCGTAGGCGGCGGACGCGGTACGCCCGCGGTGCGTCCGCCGCCCGGTCTCGTCGTGGCACCGGCCACGGGACCGGGCGGCGGCGGGACCCTCAGCCTTCGGAGCCCCCGGTGGCGGTCACTTGAGCATGATGCTGGCTCCGAAGATGTTGCCGACCTCCGCGCATTCCTTGACGTCGTCCCGGCTGAAGTAAGGAGTGCTGGCGGTGCCGGTCAGCCCTTTCGCGGTCGAAGTGCAGTACCAGTTGCGCGGCCCCTTGTACTCCACCTTGTAGACCTCGCTCTTTCCCGCCGCTGTGTTTCCCGAGCACTTCGTCGCGACGTCCGTGTGGACGCAGATGTTCGCGATGGTCGCCGAGAAGTTGCTGAGGCGGAAGGCCGCGACCGGTGCCGCCTGGCTCGCGGGTGCGGTCACGATCATTCCCGCGCTGACGGCCGCCACCATCCCGGCGACCGTTGCCAGCCTGGTGCTCCGCTTGACGGTTCGAGACATGTTTCCTCCCGTTGTGGTAATTCGATGCTGCGAAATGTGAGTGGACTGTCCTGGCGGTACGGGGGCGGTCGTCAGACCCCGCACCGGTGCTGTTCGGCCTGCCGTGCGAGCTCGCTGCGCTCCCGGCGCGCCGCGTCCGCCTCCTCGCGTACCGTGTCGAGCCGCTCCTCCAGCTGGGCGACCCGCTCGCGGTAGCGCTCCAGCTCGGCCCGTACGAACGCCACGTCCGCCACCTGCTGCGCGGCCTCCTGGCGGATCGTGTCCGCCTCCTCCTCGAACCGGTGCTTGGCCACGTCCAGTTGGGCGATGGCCAGGTCCGCGGCCTCCTCCGCCAGCGTGGTGCGCTGTTCGGCGTCCAGGGTCCGCTGTGCCGCTGCCTGGGTCACGGTCCGGATGCGCTCCTCGGCGGCGGCCGAGTCCGTGATGATGGCCAGTTCCTCGATGTAGCCCGGCAGTTCCACGGACAGCCGGGAGATGAGCGCCACGAGGTCGGCGCGAGCGCCGGAGCCGTCCACGCCCGGCATCACGGCTTCCGCGGCGGCTTCCTTCGCGGACTCCGTCGTCCCCTCGACGGGACCGGCTTCCGCGGCGGACGCCGTCCTGGCCGCCTTCTTGGCCTCGGCCGCCTGGCGCTTCTCGTCCTTGCGCTGCTGCCGCCTGGCCCGGAACGCGCGGAACGCGCCCAGCGCGTTGTGGTCGGGGTGAGCGCAGTACCTGGGCTCGGGGTTGCCGGGCGTCGGCGCTTCGGGGTGGTTGGTGCACTCCGGGTAAGCGCAGAGGGGAAGCGTCTCGACCGTCATTTTTCCGCCTTCTCGTGAAATTTCGTGCTTCCTCGAAGTCGAACCGGCATCGGGTGCGGCTCGCGCCGACCGGTCGCCTTCGGGGATGTACGAACACGCTAGAGGCGGCAGGGGACTTGTGGGCGCTCCAAGACGGTGCGTCAGGATTCGGTAAGATCATCGGCCGCCCCGGGGCGCCCGGCTGTGAGGGCGCCGACTTCGGGGCGAGTCGGCCGTGGCGAGCTCCCACAGGAACGGAACCGCCGCGACGGTCGCGTCGAAGACCGCCAGCTCGCCGAGCCACAGGCCCAGGTCACTCAACGCATCGAGGCTCGTTCGGGCGTCACCCCACGCCACCCGTGAGAGTCGGCCCGGCACGTCCCGTGCGGATCCATAGGCATGGGTCAGTTCGTGCCACCGTATGCGGCTCATGCCTTTGAGGGCCGTCCCCACCCTGCGCTCCTCTCCTGCCAACTGGCCCCTGCCCCAAACCCAGCCCATGGACCTGCCCGATTCCTTCCTGTCGTACGGCTCCTGGCTCGGCGCATAACGTTCTGTGAACCCTGGGCCTCGGCTATCAATTTGTCGTGATAGCTGGGGCCTTGTCCTGCTCCCACACTCGTCTCACCACCCGAAGAAGAGGTAGGGCGTGAGACCCCGTGATGCGTGAAGCAGTACCCCGTCCCTTTGAGGACCTCCCTCACGAGCTGCTCCGCAAGCGGGTGCGTGACATCGCGTCCGGTGTCGAGGGTGTGCTCGTGGCGGTGGTCCGGGAGGACGTTTCCGGCACTCCGGCCCGTGAGCGCTGGGTGGGGCCGGCGTACATCCGGGGGCCGTCCGGGCGGGAGATCTCCACAGCCGTGGCCAACGTCGAGGCCGTGTAGTGGAGCCCGCCGACCTGTTCCCGCGGCTGCCGATCCCTCCGGACACCTGCGCCGAGTGCGCCGCCCACGTCCTGGCCCGCTTCCAGGCCCACGTGGACCGTGACCGCTCGCGCGTCAGCGACATGAACGTCCTGATCATGCGACACCACCCCGAACTCCGCGCCCGTCAGACGGTCACTGCCCAGCCGCCGGTCGACTGACCATGCGCGGCGTGTTCCATGTCTGAAGCCTGATTGACGCCACCGGCAGGGGCCCAACAGCCGGAAGGCCCGGCTCCCTTGGGGGCCGGGCCTTCCGTTCGTTCAGTTCAGCGGGGCGACTACGCCTCGAAGACCTCGTTCAGCAGGAGCTGCTGCTCCGCCTGGTGGCGCTTCGCGGAGCCCACCGCCGGGGACGAGCCGTGCGGACGCGAGACGCGGCGCAGGCGCTCGCCGGCCGGGATGTCGGCGCCGACGGCCAGGTCGAGGTGGTCGATCAGGTTCAGCGCGATGAACGGCCACGCACCCTGGTTCGCCGGCTCCTCCTGGGCCCAGATGTACTTCGCCGCGTTCGGGAACTTGGCGATCTCCGCCTGGAGTTCCGCGCCGGCCAGCGGGTACAGCCGCTCGATGCGGACGATCGCGGTGTCGGTGATGCCGCGCTTCTCCCGCTCGGCCTCCAGGTCGTAGTAGAACTTGCCCGCGCAGAAGACGATCTTGCGGACCGCGTTCGGGTCCACGGTCGAGTCGCCGATGACCGGACGGAACGAACCGGTCGTGAACTCCTCCGCCTTCGACGCCGCCGCCTTCAGGCGCAGCATCGACTTCGGGGTGAAGACGATGAGCGGCTTGTGGTGCGGGTTGTGGACCTGCCAGCGCAGGAGGTGGAAGTAGTTCGACGGCAGGGTCGGCATCGCGACCGTCATGTTGTCCTGCGCGCACATCTGGAGGAAGCGCTCGGGACGCGCGGACGAGTGGTCCGGGCCCTGGCCCTCGTAGCCGTGCGGCAGCAGCAGCGTGACGCCGGACGTCTGGCCCCACTTCTGCTCGGCCGAGGAGATGAACTCGTCGACGACGGTCTGCGCGCCGTTGACGAAGTCACCGAACTGCGCCTCCCACAGCACCAGCGCGTCCGGGCGGGCCAGCGAGTAGCCGTACTCGAAGCCCATGGCCGCGTACTCGGAGAGCAGCGAGTCGTAGACGTTGAAGCGGGCCTGGTCGTCCGAGAGGTACAGCATCGGCGTGTAGTCCTCGCCGGTCTCCCGGTCGATGAGGACCGCGTGACGCTGGCCGAAGGTGCCGCGGCGGGAGTCCTGGCCGGACAGCCGGACCGGGGTGCCCTCCATCAGCAGCGAACCGAAGGCCAGGGTCTCGCCCATGCCCCAGTCGATGGTGCCCTCGTCGATCATCGCCGCGCGGCGCTGCAGCTGCGGCAGCAGACGCGGGTGGACGGTGACGTTCTCGGGGATGTTGACCTGGGACTCGGCGATCCGCTTGACGACGTCCTGGGAGATCGCGGTGTTGACGCTCACCGGGAACTGCGCCGCGGCCTGCGCCGGTGCCGGGACGGTGACGGGGGGCTGCGTGGCGGCCTCGCGGACCTCCGCGAAGACCTTCTCCAGCTGGCCCTGGAAGTCCTGGAGCGCCTGCTCGGCCTCTTCCAGGGTGATGTCGCCGCGACCGATGAGGGACTCGGTGTACAGCTTGCGCACCGAGCGCTTCTTGTCGATCAGGTCGTACATCAGCGGCTGGGTGAACGCCGGGTTGTCGGACTCGTTGTGGCCGCGGCGGCGGTAGCAGATGAGGTCGATGACCACGTCCTTGTTGAACGCCTGGCGGAACTCGAAGGCGAGCCGCGCGACGCGGACCACGGCCTCCGGGTCGTCACCGTTCACGTGGAAGATCGGCGCCTCGATCATGCGGGCCACGTCGGTCGCGTACATCGAGGAACGCGAGGACTCCGGGGCGGCGGTGAAGCCGACCTGGTTGTTGATGACCACGTGCACGGTGCCGCCGGTGCGGTAGCCGCGCAGCTGCGACATGTTCAGCGTCTCGGCGACCACACCCTGGCCGGCGAAGGCCGCGTCGCCGTGCAGGGCGAGCGGGAGCACGGTGAAGTCGGTGCCGCCCTTGTTGATGACGTCCTGCTTCGCGCGGGCCACGCCCTCCAGGACCGGGTCGACGGCCTCCAGGTGGGACGGGTTCGCGACGAGCGAGACCTTGATCTGCTCGCCGTCCAGGCCCGTGAAGGTGCCCTCGGCGCCCAGGTGGTACTTGACGTCGCCGGAGCCGTGCATCGACTTCGGGTCGAGGTTGCCCTCGAACTCGCGGAAGATCTGCGCGTACGACTTGCCGACGATGTTGGCGAGGACGTTCAGGCGGCCGCGGTGGGCCATGCCGATGACGACCTCTTCCAGGCGCGCCTCGGCCGCGGAGTCGATGACCGCGTCGAGCAGCGGGATGACGGACTCGCCGCCCTCCAGGGAGAAGCGCTTCTGGCCGACGTACTTCGTCTGCAGGAAGGTCTCGAAGGCCTCGGCGGCGTTCAGGCGGCGCAGGATGCGCAGCTGCTCCTCGCGCTCCGGCTTGGAGTGCGGACGCTCGATGCGGTCCTGGATCCAGCGGCGCTGCTTCGGGTCCTGGATGTGCATGAACTCGACGCCGGTGGTGCGGCAGTACGAGTCGCGCAGGACGCCGAGGATGTCGCGGAGCTTCATCATCGACTTGCCGGAGAAGCCGCCGACCGCGAACTCGCGCTCCAGGTCCCACAGGGTGAGGCCGTGCTCGGTGATGTCGAGGTCGGGGTGCTTGCGCTGCTTGTACTCCAGCGGGTCGGTGTCGGCCATGACGTGGCCGCGGACCCGGTAGGAGTGGATCAGCTCGAAGACGCGGGCGGCCTTCGTGACGTCGTCGTCGTGCGAGGCGTCGATGTCGCGGTTCCAGCGGACCGGCTCGTACGGGATGCGCAGGGCCTCGAAGACGGCGTCGTAGAAGCCGTCCTCGCCGAGCAGCAGGTTCGCGACGATGCGCAGGAACTCGCCGGAGGCCGCGCCCTGGATGACCCGGTGGTCGTAGGTCGAGGTCAGGGTCATGACCTTGGAGATGCCCAGCTTGTTCAGGGTGTCCTGCGAGGTGCCCTGGAACTCGGCGGGGTAGTCCATGGAGCCGACGCCCATGATGACCGACTGTCCGGGCATCAGGCGGGGCACGGAGTGCACGGTGCCCAGGCCGCCGGGGTTGGTCAGCGAGACGGTGACGCCGGTGAAGTCGTCCATCGTCAGCTTGCCGACGCGGGCGCGGCGGACGATGTCCTCGTAGGCCTGCCAGAACTCGAAGAAGTTGAGGGTCTCGGCCTTCTTGATGCCGGCGACGACGAGCTGGCGGTCGCCGTTCGGCTTCACCAGGTCGATCGCGAGGCCGAAGTTCACGTGCTCCGGCTTGACCAGGGTCGGCTTGCCGTCCTTCTCCGCGAAGGAGTGGTTCATGGCGGGCATGGCCTTGATCGCCTGAACCATCGCGTAGCCGATGAGGTGGGTGAAGGAGATCTTCCCACCGCGGGCGCGCTTGAGGTGGTTGTTGATGACGATGCGGTTGTCGAACAGCAGCTTCACCGGGACGGCGCGGACGGAGGTGGCCGTCGGCACGTCGAGGGAGGCGTTCATGTTCTTGGCCACGGCAGCGGCCGGGCCGCGGAGCGTCACCAGTTCGGGGCCGGAGGGGGCCTCGGTGGCGGGCGCGGCCTTCTGGGCGGCTACGGGGGCGGCGGCCGGAGCCGGAGCCTGAGGGGCGGGCGCGGCCGGTGCGGCGGCCGGGGCCTGGGAGGTGACAGTCACAGCAGGGGCACCAGAGGGGGTGGCAGGAGCAGGGGCAGGAGCTGACACAGGCGGAGCGGCCGGGGCGGCCGGGGCCGCTCCGGCGGAGCCGTTGCCGGCGACGGGAGGCACGGCGCGCGCCGCCCCCGTGGCGGCGGCGACAGGGGCCTGAGGGGCTACGGCGGTGGCGGCCTGTGCGGAGGCGCCATCCGTCGTCGTGGACTTCCCGGGACCGTCCGCCTTCACCGGAGCGGCAGCGCCCCCCGGCTTGTAGTCGGCGAAGAAGTCCCACCAGGCCCGGTCGACCGAGTTCGGGTCCTGGAGGTACTGCTGATAGATCTCGTCGACGAGCCACTCATTCGCGCCGAAGCCTGAGGCAGGGGTCTTCCCGCCCTCTGCTGCTTCGGTCGTGGTGCTCGGGTTACTGGGGGACTGTGGCGACACGGCGGCAACCGCCCTCTTCCGCTTCACAAGGTATGGACAGCGGGAATAAAGGCTACGCCTCCCGGACGGTGCCTCGCAGGCCGGGCGGGACTTCCGTCGCGCAGGTCACACCGAACGGCGGGTTTCACCACGTGGAATGGCGGGAAACAAGCGTGGTTCGGGTAGGGGGCACCCAGGTTGCGGCCCCCGTGGCTTCGCACCCCTGACGACCCCGGGCACGTGTGGCCGAGATCATGTCCTTCCCACCAGAACCCTACGTCAAGACGATGCCCGTGAGCTGCCCGGAAGAGTGACAAGGATTCGGCAACCCCGTGACGATTCGGCCACGCCGATGTGCCCCCCGTGCAGGCCGACGGCCCAGCGGGCGATCGCCAGACCCAGCCCGGTGCCCCCGTCCCCGCCGCGCGCCGCGCCCCGGTTGAACCGCTCGAAGACCCGGTGCCGCTCCGCCTCCGGAATTCCGGGACCCTCGTCGACGACCTCCAGGGCCAGACTCCCGGGCGCGTCGCCCGCCCGGGCGCGGACCGTCACCCGGCCGTGCGGCGGACTGTGCTTGACCGCGTTGTCGATCAGGTTCGCCACCACCTGGTGCAGCCGCTCCGCATCGGCGTGCGCCGTCAGCTCCGGCGGGAACACGTCCAGGTGAAGGTGCACGTCGTTGCGGGTGTGCCCGCCCGAACCGGACGACAGCCCCGGCCGCCCCGCAGCCGCCAGACCCGACTCCTTCAGCACCCCCGACAGGTACGGCCACACCTCGAAACGGCGCGCCTTCAGCGGCACCACCCCGTTGTCCACGCGGGACAGGTCCAGCAGGGTCTCCACCAGCCGGCCGAGCCGTTCCGTTTGCTTCAGGGCCGTGCGCATCGTCTCCGGATCGGCCTCCGAGACCCCGTCCACGACGTTCTCCAGCACCGCCCGCAGCGCCGCGATCGGCGTGCGGAGCTCGTGCGAGACGTTCGCGACCAGTTCTCTACGGTGCCTGTCCACGGCCTCCAGGTCATCGGCCATCAGGTTGATCGTCGCGGCCAGATCGCCCAGCTCGTCACGGCGTCCGGCGCCGCGCACCCGGCGCGTGTAGTCCCCGTGGGAGATGGCGCGGGCCACCGTCGTCATGTCGTCCAGCGGGGCCGTCAGGCTGTGCGCCACGAACTGGGTGATCAGCATCGAGGCGATCACCGAGAAGACCGTGATGAACCGGACCTCCGTGGCGGTGCGCAGCGCCACCATCAGCAGACCCGTGGTGATGAACACCGACACCACGACGAGCGTGCCCAGCTTCGTCTTGATCGAGAACGGCGAGTAGGGCCGCAACCCCGGTCCCGGGGGCCGGTCGCTCACGCCTGCGCCGGGGTCTCCAGGGCGTACCCGACGCCGTGGACCGTCCGGATCCGCTCCGCGCCGATCTTCCGGCGCAGCGCCTTGATGTGGCTGTCGACCGTACGGGTGCCCGAGGCGTCCGCCCAGTCCCAGACCTCCGCGAGCAGCTGCTCCCGCGAGAGCACCGCGCGGGGCGTCCCCGCCAGGCACACCAGCAGGTCGAACTCGGTCGGCGTCAGGTGCACGTCCTCCGCCTGCACCCGGACCCGCCGCTGCGCGTGGTCGATCTCCAGGTCGCCCAGGCGCAGCGTGGCCCCGCGCGGGGCGGTCGCGGCCAGCGTGGCCCGCTCCACCCGGCGCAGCAGTACGTGGACCCGCGCGGCCAGCTCCCGCATGGAGAACGGCTTCGTCATGTAGTCGTCCGCCCCGACCCCGAGCCCGACCAGCATGTCGGTCTCGTCGTCCCGGGCGGTGAGCATCAGCACCGGCACGGGCCGCTGCGCCTGGACCCGGCGGCACACCTCCAGCCCGTCGAAGCCCGGCAGCATGACGTCCAGCACCAGCAGCTCCGGCAGCCAGCTCTCGGAGGCCGCCACGGCCGCCGGCCCGTCGTAGGCCGTCTGCACCTGGAAGCCCTCCGCCCGGAGCCGGGCCGCGATGGCGTCGGCGATGGTGCGGTCGTCCTCGACCACGAGCACGCGCCGCTGGGCGCCCGGGGTGGCCGCGGCCCCGTTGTGGGTGGTGTGTGTCTGTTCCATGTCCCGCCCCTGAAGATCCCGCGTGATGGGGTGCAGCGTAGAGGAGGCACCGGCCTGCGGCTATGTGCGGTTCGGACAGCGAACGGACGGGTGAACGGGCGGCGCACTGTGTTGCCGGACAACGCGCGGCGCGGTGGCCGGAAAGGGCCGGCGGCCCGGCGGACCCGTCCGGCACGGCCCTAGAAGACCGGCAGGGCCTCCAGGACCTTCTCCAGTCCGGGGGTCAGCGAGCCCTGGTCGGAGCTCACCGTGGACCCCTCGTACACGAACTGGTATTCGAATCCGTCGTAGACCGGCGGGTCCGCCGTCGCCTCGGCCGGCAGGTGCGGCAGGTCCGCGGCGCGCAGCGCGGTGCGCAGCGCCTCCAGACCGGACGGCGGCAGCTGCCCGGCCTCCGGCCGCGCGGTGCCCGCCGTCCGGGTCCAGGAGCCGTCGCCCCGGACGGTGAGGACGACCGTACGGCCGGCGAACCCGCCGGTACGGGTGACGGTGACCAGCCGCTCGGCGGCGGGATCCCGGCTCGGGGACGCCGACGGGGCCGGGCGGCCGGGGGACGCGGGGGTCCCCGCCGTGGCGCCGGCCGTCGCCCCGCCCGCGGGCCCGCCCGTCCCGTGGGAGTCCGCGCCGCCCGCGCCGCCCGCGCCGCCCGCGCCGCAGCCGACGAGCACCGCCGCCACCAGCAGCGCCCCCGCCGCCGTCCGTGCCGTCCGCTCCGCTCGCACCGTTCGCACACCCGCCTCCCGGGTACCTCGGCCGAACCCCGACCATGGACTTCCATCCCACCACGGAAAGCACCCCCGGAGGCCGTCATCCGCCGCATCGCCGCCCGGCGCTGGCTGCCGCCGCTGCTCGCCGTCCTCCTCGGCCTCCTCGCACTGGAACGCGGCCCCGGCGGCGGCAGCATGTGGCGCGACGAGTCCACCACCTGGCAGGTCGCCCACCGCCCCCTGGCCGGTCTCGGCGGACTCCTCGCACGGGTCGACGCCGTCCACGGCCTCTACTACCTGCTGATGCACGCGGTCTTCGGCCTGTGGGACGGGGGCCTGTGGGCGCTGCGCCTGCCCTCCGTGGCCGGCGCCGCCCTCGCCGCCGCCGGCGTGGCCGCGATCGCCCACCGCCTCGCGGGGGAGCGGGCCGCGCTCCTCGCCGGCACCGCCTACGCCCTGCTTCCGCCCGTACAGGCCTACGCCCAGGAGGGGCGCTCGTACGCCCTCGTCGCGGCGGCCGTGGTCTGGTCCACCCACCTGATGCTGTGCGGGCGCTGGGCCGCCTACGCCGCCGTCCTCCTCCTCGGCTGCTGGCTGCACGAGTTCGCCGTCCTGGCCCTGCTCGCCCACGCCCCCGTCGCCCGTCGCTCGCGCGGCTGGCAGTGGAGCGCGGCGGCCGTGCTGGCCGGGCTGGCGCCGCTGGCCCTGCTGAGCGCCGGACAGGCCAGGGCGCAGCTGGGCTGGCTCGGACGGCCCTCCTGGCAGGACTGGGCGGCCTACGGGGTGCTCGCGGGCGCGGTGCTGCTGCTCGCGCGGGGCGCCGGCGAGCGGGGCCTCGCGGACCTGGCGCGGGTCGCCGTGCCGCTGGCGCTGCTGCCGCCCGGGCTGCTGATGACGCTGTCGCTGGTGCACCCGTGGTACGTCGACCGGTACGTCCTCTACGCGCTCGCCGGACCCGCCCTCCTCGTCGGGGCCCGGCTCGCCCGTGCGCGCGGGTGGCGGCCCTGGCTGCTGGTCGCCGTACTGCTGGTGCCCCTGGGCTGGTGGTCGGTGTGGCTGCGGACCCCCGAGAGCCGCAAGGACGACGTCCTCGCCGTGGCCGCCGCCGTCCGGGAGCGGGCCCGGCCCGGGGACGCGGTGCTGTTCATGCCGTCGCGGCGGCGCGAGTGGCTGCTGTCCTCGCCCGCCGCCTACGCGGGCCTGCGCGACGTGGCCCTGGAACGCTCCCCGGAGGCCTCGGACACCCTCCAGGGCACCGAACTGCCCCCGGAGCGGATCCGGGAGGCGCTGCTGGGCTCGCCCCGGGTGGTCGCCCTGCTGGACCCGGACGGGCAGCCCCTGGACCCGTACCCGCGCGAGGCCGCCAAGCGGGAGGCGCTGGCCGCCGGCTTCGAACGCTGCTCGGTGACGCCGGTGCGGGGGGCCCGGGTCGCGGTGTACGCGAGGGCGGGCGGCTGCGACTGAGCCGGGCCGGGGTCCGGCCGGGCCGCTCGTGGCCGACCCGCCCCCGCCCGGGGCCCGTTGCCGGGCCCGGCGGGGGCCGGGGGAGGATGTGGCGACCCGCGTCAGTCACCTGTCGGGCGGCACGCCCCGGCGGGCGGGGCCCGACGCGCATCCGGAGGTGCCGTATGCCCACGCCCGACCCCACCGGTCCCGGCCCCGCCGGTCCCGGCCCCGCCGGTCCCGGCCCCGCCGGTCCCGGCCCCGCCGGTCCCGGCCCCGCCGGTCCCGGCCCCGCCGGTCCGGATCCCGCCGGTCCGGGTACCGCCGGTCCGGATCCCGCCGGTCCCGGCCCCGCCGGTCCCGGCCCCGCCGGTCCGGATCCCACCGGTCCCGGCCCCGCCGGTCCGGACCCCGCCGGTCCCGGCCCCGCCGCGTTCGGGCCGCTCGTGGGGGTCGAGTGGCTCGCGGAGCGGATCGGCGGGACCGGGCCGGTCCTGTTCGACGCCTCCGTCGGCGCCCTCCGGGGCGCCCCCGCGCGGATCCCCGGGGCGCGGCCCTTCGACCTCGACGGCGTCCTGTCCGACCACACCGCCGCCGCGCCGCACACCATGCCCGCCGCCGCGGAGTTCGCCGACGCCATGCGCGGCCTCGGCCTCGACGACACCGACACGGTGGTCGTCTACGACGGCGCCGGGATCTACTCCAGCGCCCGCGCCTGGTGGATGCTGCGCGCCATGGGCTTCACCCGTGCCGCCGTCCTCGACGGGGGCCTGCCCGCCTGGGCCGCCGCCGGCCTGCCCGTCGAGGACGTCCCGGCGGCGTACGGGGGCCCGCGCGGTTCCTTCACCGCCCGGCCGCGCCCCGGGCTGCTGGTGGACGCCGCCGCGGTCTCGGCGGCGCTGGCCGATCCGGCGGCCGTCGTCCTGGACGCCCGCACCCGGGAGCGCTTCGAGGGCACCGCCCCCGAACCCCGGCCCGGACTGCGCGGCGGTCACATGCCGGGCGCGGTCAGCCTGCCGTTCGGGGAACTGCAGGGGCCGGACGGGCGGATGCGGCCGGCGGAGGAGCTGCGCACGGTGTTCGCCTCCGTGGCGGGCGGCCGTGAACGTCTCTGCTTCAGCTGCGGCTCGGGGGTGACGGCCTGCGTCCTCGCCCTCGGCGCGACCCTGGCCGGCCGCGAGGACGGACTGGCGGTGTACGACGGCTCCTGGAGCGAATGGGGCCTCCCCTCCCCGGACCGCCCGGTGGCCTCCGGCCCCTGACCGCCCCGAGCCGGCCGGGGGCAACCCCACCCCGGCTCCGGGTACCGGCCCCAGGGCCCGGCGGCCCCGGGGCCGCAAGACCGGGCGGCAGGTCAGCCCACACCGCGTCAGCCCGCCCCGGACGCAAGGCCTTCGGCGTCGTCTCCGTCGCCGCGTTCCTCCTCGCCGTCTGCTCCCTGCCCGGCGGCACGTCCAGGAGCCCGCGGGCTGCGCGGACACCTCGGGGGAGGTCCGGGCCCGGCTGCCCGAGGCCCCGTACGCGGTGACGGCCGCCACGACCTCCGACGACGGTGACGTCACCCTGGCCCCCACCCCCGCCGCACCCTCCCGGCTGTCCTTCCGCACCACCTCCGGGGACCTCCACGTCTCCGGCTGACGCGGACCCTCGTGCCGTGCCGTGCCGTGCCGTGCCGTGCCGGAACGGTCCGGAACGTCCCGTCTTCAGCGGGAGGGGTCGGGGGGCGCGTCGACGCGGCGCTGGTTGCTCGTGCCGCAGGCCAGGCAGACGATCCAGTCCCGCATCCCGCCGTCCTCGTGCCGCCACGGGACTCCGGCGACGTTCCCCTCGAACCCGCAGAACACGCACACCTCCTCCTCCCCCTCCAGCCGCCGCATCGGCCGCAGCGGGCCGTCCTGCGGGTGCCGGACGCCCAGCCAGTCGCAGCCGGGGCGGTCCCACCATTCCTCGTCGCTCCTCGGCCGCGGCGCGCCGCCACCCCAGAGGTTCCTGCGCCGCAGGACCTCGAACGACGCCAGCTCCCGCCCGCAGCGCGGGCATTCGGGGACGGTCATGGCCGTCCTCCCTTCTTGGTCCGGTCTTCCCGGGTCGAGAACGCGCAGCTCACAGCAGTCCCGGGGGCGTCCGCGCAGGTGTTCGCCCCCGGCGAACGGGAGTTGGGGAACATCCCGGGGCGCAGGTGCATTGAGTCGGCATAGCTCAACTTCACTGCCGGAGGGAAGATCATGGCTTCGACGTCCGTAACGCTCACCCTGCCCGTGCTGCCGCTCGACGACGAGGTCGTGCTGCCCGGAATGGTCGTTCCGCTGGACCTGTCCGACGCCGAGGTGCGCGGAGCCGTGGAGGCGGCGCAGGCGGCGGCCGGGAGCGGGAAACCCCGGGTGCTGCTCGTGCCCCGGGTCGACGGCAAGTACACGGGCACCGGTGTGCTGGGGACCGTCGAGCAGGTCGGCAGGCTCTCCGACGGGGACCCCGGCGCGCTGATCCGCGGACGCGGGCGCGTCAGGATCGGGGCCGGCACGACCGGGCCCGGGGCCGCGCTCTGGGTGGAGGGCGAGACCGTCGAGGAGAAGGTGCCCGACCCGCTGCCGGGGGCCGTCGCCGAGCTCGTCAAGGAGTACAAGGCCCTCGCCACCACCTGGCTCAAGAAGCGCGGCGCCTGGCAGGTCGTGGACCGGGTCCAGCAGATCGAGGGCGTCTCGGCGCTCGCCGACAACTCCGGTTACTCGCCCTTCCTGAGCACCGCCCAGAAGGTGGAACTGCTGGAGACCGCCGACCCCGTCGCCCGCCTCAGGCTGGCCGTCAAGGCGCTCGGTGACCACCTCGCCGAGCAGGACGTCGCCGAGTCCATCGCCAAGGACGTCCAGGAGGGCGTCGACAAGCAGCAGCGCGAGTTCCTCCTGCGCCGCCAGCTCGAAGCCGTCCGCAAGGAGCTGCGCGAGCTGAACGGGGAGCAGGAGGGCGAGGAGTCCGACGACTACCGCGCCCGCGTCGAGGCGGCCGACCTTCCCGAGAAGGTCCGCGAGGCCGCCCTCAAGGAGGTCGACAAGCTCGAACGCGCCAGCGACCAGAGCCCGGAGGGCTCCTGGATCCGCACCTGGCTGGACACCGTCCTCGAACTGCCCTGGAACGAGCGGACCGAGGACCGGTACGACATCCGGGGCGCCCGCGCCGTCCTCGACGCCGAGCACGCCGGACTCGGCGACGTGAAGGACCGCATCACCGAGTACCTCGCCGTCCGCAAGCGGCGCGGCGAGCGCGGCATGGGCGTCATCGGCGGCCGGCGCGGCGGGGCCGTGCTCGCGCTCGTCGGCCCGCCCGGCGTCGGCAAGACCTCCCTCGGCGAGAGCGTGGCCCACGCCATGGGCCGCAAGTTCGTCCGCGTCGCCCTCGGCGGCGTCCGCGACGAGGCGGAGGTGCGCGGCCACCGCCGCACCTACGTCGGCGCCCTGCCGGGCCGCATCGTCCGCGCGATCAAGGAGGCCGGCTCCATGAACCCGGTCGTCCTCCTCGACGAGATCGACAAGGTCGGCTCCGACTTCCGCGGGGACCCGGCCGCCGCCCTCCTGGAGGTCCTGGACCCGGCGCAGAACCACACCTTCCGGGACCACTACCTGGAGGTGGAGCTGGACCTGAGCGACGTGGTCTTCCTGGCCACCGCCAACGTCCTCGAAGCCATCCCCGAGGCACTGGCCGACCGCATGGAACTGGTCCGCCTCGACGGGTACACCGAGGACGAGAAGGTCGTCATCGCCCGCGACCACCTGCTGCCCCGCCAGCTGGAGCGCGCGGGCCTGGCCGCCGACGAGGTGGTGCTGGAGGAGGAGGCCCTGCGCAGGCTCGCGGGCGAGTACACCCGCGAGGCGGGCGTGCGCACCCTGGAGCGGTCCATCGCCCGGCTGCTGCGCAAGGTGACCTCCCAGCACGAGCTGGGCGAGCGGGAGCTGCCCTTCACCATCGGCGCCGACGACCTGCGCGCCCTCATCGGGCGGCCGCACCACGTCCCGGAGTCCGCGCAGGACCCCGCGGAGCGGCGCACCGCCGTCCCGGGAGTGGCCACCGGCCTCGCCGTGACCGGTGCCGGAGGCGACGTGCTCTTCGTGGAGGCCTCGCTCGCCGACCCCGAGACGGGGGCCGCCGGGCTCACCCTCACCGGCCAGCTGGGCGACGTGATGAAGGAGTCGGCGCAGATCGCGCTGAGCTTCCTGCGCTCGCACGGCGCGGAACTGGAGCTGCCGGTCGCCGACCTCAAGGACCGGGGCGTGCACATCCACTTCCCGGCCGGCGCGGTCCCCAAGGACGGTCCCAGTGCGGGCATCACCATGACCACGGCCCTCGCCTCGCTGCTGTCCGGCCGCCAGGTCCGCACCGACGTGGCCATGACCGGCGAGGTCTCCCTCACCGGCCGGGTGCTGCCCATCGGCGGGGTCAAGCAGAAGCTGCTGGCCGCGCACCAGGCGGGCCTGACCACGGTGATCATCCCGAAGCGCAACGAGGCCGACCTGGACGACGTCCCGGCCGAGGTGCTGGAGGGGCTGGAGGTGCACCCGGTGACGGACGTGCGCCAGGTCCTGGAGCTGGCCCTGGCCCCGGCCGCGATCTCGTTCACCAAGGCCGCCTGACCTGCGGACGAGAGCTCCGCACGGCCCGGGGACCCGCATCGGCGGGGCCCCGGGCCGTCGGCACGCCCCCTGCGAAATACTGGGCACGTACACCGGGCCCGGAGCGGGCCCGCAGGGGGACACCACCACCGATCGGAGCGGGACGTGCACGGGAGCGAAGACCAGGAGTTCCTTGCCCTGGAGCGGGAGCTGTCCGTCTTCCTCCGGCGGGCCCGCGCCTCCTCCGGCGAGATGGCCCGCGCGCTCCACCCGGAGCTGGAGCCCGCCGCGTACGGGCTGCTCGTCCGGCTGGAGGCCGCCGGCCGCCAGCGGGCCACCGAGCTCGCCGCCTACTTCGGGGTCGGCAAGGCCACCATGAGCCGCCAGCTGCGCGCCCTGGAGGTCCTGGGCCTGGTGGCCCGCGAGCCGGACCCGGCCGACGGCCGTGCCTTCCTCGTCGGCCTCACCGACGAGGGCCGGGCCCGCTTCCTGCGCGTACGGGGAGCCCGCCGCGAGCAGTACATGCGCAAGCTGGCCGACTGGGACCGGGGCGAGGTGGCGGAACTGGCCCGCCTGCTCAACCAGCTGAACTCCGGCGAGGAGTAGGCGGAGCAGGCGGAGCGAACCGGCCGCCCAGGGGAGCGGGGGACCGGTCGCCGCGCGGGCTCAGAGCTCCGCGTAGACCGCCGAGGCGTCGTCGTGCCGCTTGTGCCGGGCCGGCGGACGCAGCGGATCGGACTCGATGGCCCGTACCCGCCCGATCAGCCCCTCGGCGCCCTCCTCGCGCAGCACGTCCAGACAGGCGGCCCAGTCGCCCTCCCCGAACGTGTCCGTCCACCGGCTCGCCCCGTCCGTCAGCGCCGCGACCGCCGTCACCTCCCCGCGCGGGGTGTGCCCGGTGACCGCGCGGGCCGCCACCGCCGGGTCGGCGGCCGCGGTGAAGAAGCCGCCGTCGGCGTTCCGCAGCGCGTCCGTCGCCGCCACCGAGCCGAGCGTCTCGCGCGGGATCCGGTCCAGCCGGTCGTCGAGCACCGCCGTCACTCCGCCGTCGGGCGCGCGGAGCAGGAGCACGGAGTCCGAGAGCACGAGGTGTTCCACGCGGGCCGCGTCCCAGCGCACCACGACGACCGTCGCCTGCGGGGTCCGGACGTGAGAAAGGTCACAGGTTTGACGGTGCGCGTCGGCGGTGTCTTCGATGGCCCGCGCCAGGATCCGGTCCAGCGGCATGTCCCGTCGCGATCCGGACAGTTCGGTCAATCGGCCCCCGAGCCGGGCCGAGAACCAGGGCACTCCGTGCACGCACCCGTCGTCGCCGCGCGGCGGGGTGACTCCGTCCAGCACGACCAGGACGCCGCCTCCCGTCGCAGGTGTCGCGGCCGACGCCCAGTCCTCGTTGGGGCGTTCCGGGTTGCCGGGGGTCGAGGCCAGGTCGATGCGCATGTGGACATTCTGCCCGCCGGGAACTCCCGGGCCCCGTAAGGTCCATACCAATCGCGGTGTATGCGGGGTGCCCGCCCGAGCCGCGGCCGGGGCGGCCCCGCGGGCATGTGGGCGGGCATAGTGCCAAAGCCCGGCTCGATCTTTCAACCGCCCGTCCACGGCGGCCCCCTGACACGGGGTGCCCGAGTTGGTCGGCCACTCCTCCGTGATGTTCACTCCTTCGAGTGGCCGGGTGGGCGATGTGCGGCTCTCCTCCCAACACGCTGCAAAGGTCTGAGGCGGTACGAGGGGGCAGGGGGCGTTTACTTGTTGACCGGCCGTTACCTCGGCCACACGAGTAGACGAGCACGAGCACACGTACAGGATTGCGAGCACCGGTGCAGAAGAAGCGGTCTCGGAAGAACGGCACCGCCAGCGCCGACGGACCCGCCAACGCAGGACGGCGCGTCCGCGTCCGCCGCAGGCTGGTGATCGGGGTGGCAGTCGCCGGACTCACCGTCCTCGCGGCCGGCACCCCCGCCGTCGTCTCCGCCACGAGGGAACTGAACGACTCACAGCGCCTGGTCACCCTCGCGGAACAGACGCAACACACCCTCACCCTCGTCCACCTCCTCGGCGACGAGCGCGACGCCGTCGTCGAGTACGCGGCGAAGGGACGGCCCGGCAACGCCAAGGCCCCCGTCGACGAGCGCACGGCGCGCACCGACCGGCAGATCGCCGAGCTCCGGCCCGAGGCCGACGAGGAACTCGCCCGCGCCCTCGGCCGGATCAAGGGCGTCCGCACCGAGGCCGTCGACGGCAAGGGCACCGCCCTCGCCGCCCAGCAGGCCTACGCGGGCGCCATCACCGAACTCCTCGCGCCCGGCGACCGGCTCGCCGAACTCACCCCGCCCCGCGCGGAGGCCGCCCTGGCCTTCACCCGGCCCACGGCCCCGCTGGGCCAGGCCGTCGACCAGGCCTCCGCCACCCGAGGACTGCTGCTCGCCGCGCTGGCCGTCCCCCGGGCCGAGCAGCCTCCGGGCGCCGCCGTCGCCGACGAACTCACCGCCGCCGCCCAGCGGTCCCGGGTCCGGGAGCAGGCCGCGCTGGACGACTTCAACCGCGCCGCGCGCCCCGACGTACGGCAGACCCTCGCGGTCACCGTCACCGGCCCCGAGGTCAAGACCGCCGAGGACCACCTCAAGCGGCTCACCGACCGGCCCACCCTCACCCCGGCCGACCGCAAGGTCGACGCCGGCGCCGTCGCCGCCGCGCTCACCGCCCGGATCGACCGGATGCGGTCGGTCGAGTCCACCCTCGCCGGCCAGCGGGCCACCGCCCTCGCCACCCTGCGCGACGACGACGTGACCCGGCTCGAACTGATGGTCGCCGGCCTCGGCGTGCTCTTCCTGTTCGTCATCGGCTTCTCCACCGCGATCGCCCGCTCCCTGACCCGTCCGCTGTCCGTGCTGCGCCGCGGCGCGGAGCGGCTGGCCACCCCGGAGGGCTCCGTCGAGCCGGTGCGCTTCACCGGCCGCAACGACGAGTTCGCCGAGGTCGTGCGCCACCTCAACGCCGTACGGGACCAGACGGTCGGCCTGCACACGAAGATCGCCGGCCTCGACGCCGACCGGCGCCGCCTCATCGGCCGCAACGAGGCCCTCTCCTCGGGCCGCGACGCGCTGGAGGCGGAACTCAAGGAACTGCGGGCCGGGCTGGAGGAACACCGCCGGGTCATGTCGACGACCTCGGTCTCCCTCTCGCTGCGGACCCTGGGCCTGGTCGAGCGCCAACTCTCGGTCATCGAGGAACTGGAGTCCAAGGAGGGCGACCCGGACCGGCTCGCCACCCTCTTCAAGCTGGACCACCTGGCGACCGTGATGCGCCGCCACAACGAGAACCTGCTGGTCCTCGCCGGACAGGAACACGGCCACGGGCAGAGCCTGCCGGTGCCGCTGGTCGACGTCATGCGGGCCGCCGTCAGTGAGATCGAGCGCTACGAGCGGGTCGACCTGGCCGTCATGCCGATCGCGACGCAGGTCGCCGGGCACGCCGCCGACGACATCTCGCACGTCCTGGCCGAACTCCTGGAGAACGCCACCACCTTCTCGCCGCCCGAGGCCAAGGTGAAGGTCTCCGGCCTGGTCCAGGACTCCGGCGACGTCGTCCTGACCGTCGTCGACGAGGGCATCGGCGTCACCGGCGACCGGCTCGACGCGCTGAACCTGCGCCTGTCCACCCCCGAGGCCTACGACGAGGAGCCCGAGGCCGAGCACGGCCTGGGCCTCGGCCTGTACGTCGCCGGGCGGCTCGCGGCGCGCCACGGCGTGACGGCCGAGCTGCGGGCCTCGCGGCACGGCGGCACGGAGGCGCTGGTCGTCATCCCCGCGAGCCTGCTCCCGGCCGGTCCGCCGGCCTCCCCGGTGCACACCCTGGCTTCGCCGGGCGCCCCGGCGCTCCAGCTGCCCGGGGTGGTCGCCGAGGCCAACGAGAACACCCTGCCGCCGAGGCTCCGCCCGGAGGCCGTGACGGCGGAGGCGCCGACGGACGGCGTCCTCGCGGAGGAGCCGACCGGGGCCGACGTCCTGCCGGACGAGCTCCCGGACGGCCTCGGCCCGGACGCCGTCGTCTCCGACGACCTGCTCTCGGACGACGTCCTCTCGGACGACCTCCTGTCGGACGGCCCGCTGTCGGAGGGGCTCCTCGCGGGCTCCGCAACGGCGCCCGAGGCCGCGGAGCCGGAGGCTCCGGCCCGGGTGGTCACCCTGGCCGAAGCCTTCGAGGCCGACGCCCCCGCGGCCGAGTCCCCGGTCTCCGCCGCCCCGGCGTCCGAGTCCCAGGTCTCCGAGTCCCCGGAGCCTGATTCCCGGGGGTCCGAGCTCCCGCTGTCCGACGCCCAGGCGCCCGACGCCCCGGTGTCCGAGCCCGCGCACCCCGTCGCGCAGGCCCCGGCGGAGCCCGCCGAGCACGCCGAGCCCGCCGAGGCTTCGGAGGTCCCGGACGAGGAGGCCCCCGCCCGGGTGGTCCCGCTGGCCGAGGCCTTCGAGGACGCCCAGCTGCCCCCGGCCGACCAGGTCTTCACGGCGTCCGACCCGTTCGCGGCGCCCGCCGAGCCGGAGACCCCGGCCGAGGAACTGCTGGCCCGCGTCGTCCCCCAGCCCCGCGGCTACGAGGACGCGCAGCTGCCGCCCGCCGAGCAGGTCTTCACCGTGACCTCACCCGACGCCGAGACGACCGCCCACCGGCGCGTCGCCGACGCCGAGGACGGCTTCGTACCGCGCCAGGGCAGCCACCCGGGCCACGCACCCGAGGCCGGCACCGGGACCACCCCCGGACCCGTCTCCGCATCCCGCTCCGAGGCCGTCACCGACAAGGGCCTCCCCAAGCGCACCCCGCGTTCCGTCCCCGGCCCCGCGGCCGGACGCCCCGCCGCGGCCCGCCCCGAGCCGCGCCGGGTGGACGCCGAAGAACTGCGCCGTCGCCTCGGCGGGTTCTACCAGGGCGCCCAGGACGGGCGGCGCGTGGCCGCCGCCGAGCTCGCCCAGGACCGGGGACAGGGGCAGGGACACACCGACCAGGGGGACACCGCACAGGAGGCCCGCACATGACCGCGCCCAGTACGTACGGACTGAGCACCCAGGCCCGCAACCTGCAGTGGCTGCTGACCGACCTGGTCGAGGAGGTGCCCGGGGTCAACTCCGTGGCCGTCGTCTCCTCGGACGGTCTCCTGCTGCTCTCCTCCGAACCGGGGGCCTCGGGCACCCCGCAGGAGGGCCGCCCCAAGGGCCCCCGCGGAGCCTCGGCCGACCTCGCCACCATCGTCTCCGGACTCGGCAGCCTCACCACCGGTGCCGCCGCCCTCATGGAGTTCGGCACGGTCAAGCAGACCATGGTGGCGATGGAGAACGGCTCCGTCTTCGTCATGGCCATCAGCGACGGCTCCCTGCTCGGCGTGCACGCCACGCCCGACTGCGACATGAGCGTCATCGCCTACCACATGGCCCTGTTCGTCGGCCGGGCCGGCCACGTCCTGACCCCCGAAGTCCGCAGTGAACTGCGCCAGTCGATGGAGAAGACCCCGTGAGGAGTACGGCCTCCGACCGGCTGCCGATACGCGGCGCCGACCGTCGCCCCGCCCGCGTCCGCCCGTACTCCCTCACGGGCGGCCGTACCCGCTTCACGCAGGTCCTGCTGGTGGAGACCTTCGTCGCCGCCCTCGACACCGGTCCGGCCAAGACGCCCGACCGCATGCCCGAGATGCG
Source organism: Streptomyces sp. M-16 (assembly GCF_052114405.1). Taxonomy (NCBI): domain Bacteria; kingdom Bacillati; phylum Actinomycetota; class Actinomycetes; order Kitasatosporales; family Streptomycetaceae; genus Streptomyces; species Streptomyces sp. M-16. The sequence goes on from NZ_JBFRER010000035.1 coordinate 49,298, forward strand.
GGCCATCGTCGAGGTGTGCCGCCGCATGCGCACGATCGCCGAGATCTCCGCCCTCCTGAAGCTGCCCCTCGGCGTCGTCCGCGTCCTCGTCAGCGACCTCGCCGACCAGGGCCGGATCCGCGTCTACGGCAGCGGGCACGGCACCGGCCGGCCCGAACGCGCACTGCTGGAAAGGGTGCTCAGTGGTCTTCGCCGTCTCTGACCCCGCCGCCCTGCTGGACGACGACCCCGTCCAGCCCTGGCAGTACGACCGTTCGCGCGCGCCCGTCGCCGTCAAGGTGCTCGTCGCGGGCGGGTTCGGCGTCGGCAAGACCACCTTCGTGTCCTCCGTCTCCGAGATCACCCCGCTGCGCACCGAGGCGGTGATGACCCAGGCCGCCGCCCCCACCGACGACCTCACCGGCACTCCGGACAAGCACACGACGACCGTCGCGATGGACTTCGGCCGCATCACCCTCGACGACGACCTCGTGCTGTACGTGTACGGAACCCCGGGCCAGGAACGGTTCTGGTTCATGTGGGACGACCTGGTCCGCGGAGCCATCGGCGGACTCGTCCTCGCCGACACGCGCAGGCTCCGCGACTGCTTCCCCGCGCTCGACTACTTCGAGAGCTGCGGGCTCCCGTACGCCGTCGCCGTCAACCACTTCGAGGGCTCGCAGGCCTACGACGCCGAGGACGTGCGGGAGGCCCTCACCATCCCGCCGGAGGTCCCCGTCGTGATCATGGACGCGCGGCGCCGGACGACGGTCGTCGAATCCCTGCTGACCCTCGTGGGCCACGCGCTGGACGCGACCCCCGAATAACCCGATCCGTCCGGCAGATTGAGAACGTGAGATGCGCAGGATACTTGTCGTGGGGGCCGGCCAGTCCGGTCTCCAGCTCGCCCTCGGCCTCCAGGCGAAGGGGTACGAGGTCACCCTCATGTCCAACCGGACGGCGGACGAGATCCGCACCGGGCGCGTCATGTCCACGCAGTGCATGTTCGACTCGGCCCTCCAGCACGAGCGCGACCTCCAGCTGAACTTCTGGGAGCGGCAGGCCCCCCGGATCGAGGGAGTCGGCGTCTCGGTCGCCGCCCCCGACACCTCCCGCCCCATCGACTGGCTCGGCCGCCTCAAGGGCTACGCCCAGTCCGTCGACCAGCGCGTGAAGATGGCCGGATGGCTCGACACCTTCACCCAGCGCGGCGGCCAGCTCGTCATCCACGGCGCCTCCGTCGCCGACCTGGACTTCTTCTCCCGCACCTACGACCTGGTGCTGGTCGCCGCCGGCAAGGGCGAACTGGTCTCCATGTTCGAGCGGAACGCGGCGCGCTCGCCCTACGACGCCCCCCAGCGCGCCCTCGCCGTCAGCTACGTCCACGGACTCGGGCCGCGCCCCGAACACCCAGAGACCGAAGCCGTCCGCTGCAACCTGGTCCCCGGCGTCGGCGAACTGTTCGTCATGCCGACCCTCACCACCTCCGGCCGGGCCGACATCCTCTTCTGGGAAGGCCTCCCCGGCGGCCCGCTGGACGTGTTCCGGGGCGTCAACGACCCGGGTGAGCACCTGGCGCTGACGCTGGAACTCATGGAGAAGTTCACGCCCTGGGAGTACGCCCGCGCCACCAAGGTGGAGCTCACGGACGCCGGTGGCACCCTCGCGGGCCGCTACGCCCCCGTGGTCCGCAACCCCATCGGCCGGCTGCCGGGCGGCGGCCTGGTGCTGGGCGTGGCGGACGTGGTCGTGGCGAACGACCCGATCACCGGCCAGGGCTCGAACTCGGCCGCCAAGTGCGCGGCCTCGTACCTCTCCTCCATCCTCATGCACGGCGACCAGCCGTTCGACGAGGCCTGGATGAAGGCCACCTTCGACACGTACTGGTTCACCACGGGCATGCCCGTCACCCAGTGGACCAACGCCATGCTCGGCGTCCCGCCGGAGCACGTGCTGGACCTGATCGGCGCGGCCGGCCGGCTCCAGCCGGTGGCGGACCGTTTCGCCAACGGCTTCGACAACCCGGCCGACTTCGACTCGTACTTCTTCGACCCCGAGGACACGGCCGACTACCTGGCCGAGGTGTCCTCGTCGCCGGCCCCCGCCTCGGCGGAATAGCCCGCGTCGCCCCCCGCCGTCGCGCCCTCGGGCAGCGGCGGCGGGGTGAACTCCGCCAACGGGACCCCCTCGGGGTCCGGCCGCACCGCCCCCAGCAACGGGTTCGCGGCGATGGGAGACACCTTCACGGTGGCACCCGGACGGGGCGCCTGGATCACTTTCCCGTCCCCGATGTACAGGGCCACGTGGGTCGCCTTCGGGAAGTACACCACCAGGTCGCCCGGACGCAGCCGGTCCAGCGGCACCCGGGGGAGCCGCGCCCACTGCTCCTGGCTGGTCCGGGGGATGGAACGCCCGGCGTGCTCCCAGGCCTTCGAGGTCAGCCCCGAGCAGTCGAAGGAGGCCGGCCCCTCGGCGCCCCACACGTACGGCTTGCCGATCTGCGCCGTCGCGTACCGCAGGGCGGCGCCACCGGCGGCGGTGGGCGTCCCCGTACGGGCGGGCAGCCGGCCGGAGTCCAGCAGCTCCCGCTGCGCCCCGGCGGTGACGGCCGCCTCCCGCCGGTCCAGCCGAGCCACTTCCTCGGGGGTCAGCGCCGCGAGCAGCCGCTCGACGTCCTTCAGCCGGCCCGTCACCTCCTCGTGCTGCTTCTTGCGCTCGGCGGCGAGGCCCTGCTGGGTGTCGAGGGCCTTGCGGGCCGCCTCCGCCAGGGCGTCGGCCCGCTGCTCGCCGCGCTCCAGCCGCGCCACGACCCCGGCCTGCCGGGCGCCCTGGCGGGCGGCGATCCGGCGCTGGTCGACGGCCTGTTGGGGGTCACCGGAGAGCAGCATGCGCAGGTACGGGGAGAGCCCGAGGGTGCCCTGGTACTGCTCCCGGGCCAGCCGCCCGGCGGTGGCCTTCTCGGCACCGAGCGCGGTACGCGCCCGCCCGAGCTCGGCGGTGAGCCGCCGCTCCTCGTCCTGGCCGGCCTTGAGGGCGACCTCGGTGGCGTTGTACGCCTCGCTGGCTTCCTCGGCCCGCTGGTACAGCCCCTGCAGCTGGGTCAGCAACTCCCCGACGGGCTCGGCCCGCGCGACGGGCGGTGGCCCGGCGGCGGCGACGAGTACGGCGGCCAGACAGGCCAGCCGCAACAGTCGTTTTGTCATGTAATCACCTCCGCGACACCGCCCGATGCTGCCACGCACCCGGCCCGGAGCCTCCGACGCCGGTCGGCGGGGCTCGGGGAGTCACCCGTCTGGGGGTGGGGGTGGGGGCGGGGGTGGGATCGGGGTCGGGGGGTGCGGGATTTCAGCGGGGCGGTATCGGAGTGGGTTTGGGGGGTTCCCGGTTGTCCATCGTCCTTCCGGGACGGGCCGGTCGGTCAAGGGTGGCCGAAGGCCATCGCGAAGCGACGCGACGAAGGAGCGCCCTTGACGGCCCGGCCCGACGCGGAAGGACGATGAGACTGACGGGAAACCCCCAAACCCTCCCTGATGCGGGCCGAGTGGGACCCCTCACCCCCGCAGCAGGCGCCCCTTCGCCAGGGCGAACTCCTCCGGGGTCAGGAGGCCCTGACGGGCCAGGTCGGAGAGTTGGGTCAGCTCCGCCACCAGGGTGGGCCCGGCCACGGGCGGGTGGGGCGGGGGTTCCGCCTCCGTCGGGGGCTCGCCCCCGCCCTCCGGCTCGCCGGGCCGTTCCCGCTCCCGACCCGCCTCGTACTCCGCCCCCGCCTCGCCCGGCGCCCTCACCCCCGCCTCGCCCCTGACCCCCTCCTCCAGCGCCGCCTCCAGTTCCTCCGCCACGCTCTCCTCCGCCACGCCGTCCTCCCGCACGCCGTCCTCTCCCGCGCCTTCCGCCGTCGCCCACTCCGCCGCGCCCGACGCCCGGCGGAGCAGGCCGCGGAGGAGGGGGTGGCCCGGCGGGCGGACTGCGGGGGACACCGTCACGCCGACCGGCCGGATGAACATCACGCCACCTCCACGCGGTCCGCCGGGATCCGGACCGAGCCCACGATCCGTCCGCCCGCCGCCCGTACGGCCACCGCCGCGTCCTGCGCCCACACGTGCTCGACCACCAGGAGCAGCGCGCAGCTGCCCCGGTCCAGGAGCTCCGCCGCCTCCCGTACGTCCTCCGGCCCGATCAGCCGCGCCACGTCGCGGCCCGCCAGGAGGCCCCGTAGCTCGACGAACTCGTCGAACTCCGCCGCCATCACCTCGCCCCCGGCCGTCTTCGTCGTGACGAGGCCGTCGATCAGCCGGACCACCCCGGTCTTGCGCAGTCCCATCACGGCCTCGACGGCCGGTACCCGCAGCTGTTCCTCCGGGAAGGCCAGGACGATGAATTCCACAGGTCCCATGCGCCGGGGCTCCCTACTCCTGACCGTTTATGACGACTCTTCGGCACACTATGACATAAGCGGACATACCTGCCCTACCCTTGCTACGTTTCCCCGTATGACCGCTCTGACGGCGAAGGTGACGGAGCCCGCTCCGCCCCCGCCCCCCGATGCCCGTGCCCCCAAGGGCCGGGGCGTCGAGCTGACGCTGCTCGCCGGTGCGGTCCTGATCTCCGTACTGGGCCACCTCTACGTCGGCCTCGCGGACACCGGCCACTTCCCCCGACCCGGCGGCCGTTACGCCGCGGGCCTCGGCGGGGCCGCCCTGCTCGCGCACCTGGCCGTCCGGTTCCGGGCGTCCTGCGCCGATCCCCTCCTGCTCCCGATCGCCGTGCTGCTCAACGGCCTCGGCCTGGTCCTCATCCAGCGGCTCGACCTCGCGACCCCCGGCGAGAGCGGCGCGGGCGACCAGTTGCGCTGGTCGGCCCTGGGGGTGGTGCTGTTCGTCCTCGTCGTCGCGGGACTGCGCGATCACCGCGCGCTCCAGAAGTACGCCTACCTCTCGGTCGCCGCCGCGCTCGTCCTGATGCTGGTCCCCGTCCTCTTCCCGGCCGTCAACGGCGCCCACATCTGGATCCGCTTCGCGGGACTCTCCTTCCAGCCGGGGGAGTTCGCCAAGATCCTGCTCGCCGTCTTCTTCGCCGCCTACCTCGCCGCGAACCGCACCGCCCTCGCCCTGACCGGCCGCCGGATCTTCCGGAAGCTGCGTCTCCTGCCCGGCCGGGTGCTCGGCCCGATCCTGGCGATCTGGCTGCTCAGCGTGGGCGTGCTGGTCCTGGAGCGGGACCTGGGCACCTCGCTCCTCTTCTTCGGCCTCTTCGTGATCATGCTGTTCACCGCCACCGGACGGATCGGCTGGATCGCCATCGGACTGGTCCTCGCGGCCCTCGGCGCCTATGCCGTCGGGACCCTGGAACCGCACGTGAACAGCCGCGTCGACGACTGGCTGAATCCTTTCGCCTCCATCGAGCGGGGCGAGGGCCCCGGCCAGCTGGCGCAGTCCCTCTTCTCCTTCGCCGCCGGCGGCCTCCTCGGCGCCGGCCTCGGCCACGGCCAGTCCTTCCTCATCGGCTTCGCCGCCAAGTCGGACTTCGTCCTCGCCACCGCCGGCGAGGAGCTCGGCCTCGTCGGCCTCACCGCGATCCTGCTCCTCTACGGGCTCCTCGTCTCCCGGGGCTTCCGCGCCGGACTCGCCCTGCGCGACCCCTTCGGGCGGCTGCTCGCCACCGGGCTCGCCTCGATCATCGCCCTCCAGGTCTTCGTCATCGCGGGCGGCGTGACCGGACTGATCCCGCTGACCGGCATGGCCATGCCCTTCCTCGCCCAGGGCGGCTCCTCCGTCGTCACCAACTGGATCATCGTCGCGCTGCTGGTCCGGCTCAGCGACAACGCCCGCCGCCCCCGTCCCGCCGCGTACGAGCCGGAGGGGGCCGGATGATCCGCTACATCCGCTGGTGCGCGTACTTCTGCGCCCTGCTGCTCGTCGCCCTGCTGGTCAACGTCGCCCGGGTGCAGGTCTGGGAGGCCGCCGCCTACGGCGCGAACCCGGCCAACAAGCGGCCCGCCATCCAGCGCTACGCCGAACCGCGCGGGCAGATCCTGGTCGACGGCAAGCCCGTCACCGGCTCCCGCGACAGCGGCCAGCTCCTGCGCTACGAGCGCACGTACGCCGACGGCCCGCTCTACGCCCCCGTCACCGGCTTCTCCTCCCAGACGTACGGCACCAGCTTCGTCGAGCGCGCCGAGGACGCCGTCCTGTCCGGCACCGATCCGGGACTGTCCGCCTTCCCCCTCTGGTACGAGCTCTCGCGCGGCCGTCCCGGCGGCGGAGACGCCGTCACCACCCTGCGCGCCGCCGTACAGGGGGCCGCGTACCGGGGTCTGGGCGGCAAGCGGGGCGCGGTCGCGGCCGTGGAACCGGCGACGGGCCGGATCCTGGCGCTGGTGAGCAGCCCCTCCTACGATCCCGGCCTGCTCTCCGGTACCGGTGCGAAGGTCAAGGCGGCGTGGCGGCGGCTGAACGCGGACCCCGCCAAGCCCATGCTGAACCGGGCGCTGCGCGAGACCTACCCGCCCGGCTCCACCTTCAAGATCGTGACGGCGGCCGCGGCCCTGGACTCCGGCGTGGTCACCGACGTGGACGCGCCCACCGAGACCCCCGACCCGTATCCGCTCCCCGGTACGAGCACCCTGCTCCCGAACGCCGGCACGGGCTGCCAGGACGCCTCGATGGCGGAGGCGGTGCAGTTCTCCTGCAACACGGTGATGGCCAAGATCGGGGTGCGGGTGGGCCTGCGCCGCATGGCGGAGGCGGCGGACCGGTTCGGGTTCAACGACGACGGGCTGCGGGTCCCCTCCTGGGTCTCGCGGTCGAACTTCGACACCGACATGAGCCCCGACCAGCTGGCGCTCTCCTCGATCGGGCAGTTCAACACCAAGGCCACCCCGCTCCAGATGGCGATGGTCGCGGCGGCGGTCGCCAACGGCGGGGAGATCAAGACCCCTTACCTCGTGGACCGCACCACCCGCCGCGACGGGTCGCAGGTCCGGGCCACCGCCCGGCACACCCTGAGCCGTGCGATGAGCCCGGCCACGGCGCTGCGGATGCAGGAGCTGATGGTGAAGGTCGTCGAGAACGGCACCGGGCGCAACGCGGCCATCAAGGGCGCTCAGGTCGGGGGCAAGACCGGCACGGCGCAGCACGGCGTCGGCAACGCCGGTACCCCGTACGCCTGGTTCATCTCCTGGGCCCGGGCGAAGGGGGCTCCGCAGCCTGCGGTGGCGGTGGCCGTGGTGGTCGAGGACGCGTCGGCGGTCCGCGGGGACATCAGCGGCAACGGCGCCGCGGCGCCGATCGCGCGGGCGGTGATGGAGGCCGCGCTGTCCACCCGCTGAAACACCGTGGCGGCGCGCGGGGCCGGGCTGCTAGCCCTGGGGCATGACCTACGACCGCGACGGCGACGCCGCCCACGAGCTGGCCCAGGTGAACATATCCCGTCTCAAGTACCCCTTGGACTCACCGGAACTGAAGGACTTCGTCGACGGGCTCGAACCCGTCAACGCCGCGGCGGAGGCCGCCGACGGCTTCGTGTGGCGGCTCCAGGGGGAGGAGGGCGACGCGACGGAGGTGAGGATCTTCGGCGACGAGTGGATCATCGTCAACATGTCCGTGTGGCGGAACACCGACGCCCTCACCGCCTTCATGTACCAGGGGCGGCACCGGGAGCTGATGTCCCGCAGGCGGGAGTGGTTCGAGCACGTCACGGAGGCCATGGCGACCCTGTGGTGGGTCCCGGCAGGGCGGCGCCCCACGGTCGCGGACGCCGAGGAGCGCCTGCTGAGCCTGCGCGAACACGGGCCGACACCGTACGCGTTCACCCTGCGCACGTCCTTCCCGCGCCCGGACGCGGTCTAGGCCGTCCAGGCGCTGTCGCCGCCTTCCCGGATGGCGGCCGTCACCTCCGCCACGCGCTCCTGTTCCTCGGCCGCGAAGCGTTCGCGGTCGAGGGATTCGGCCAGCTCCTCGTCCTGGCTCATGAGCAGGTCCAGATTGGAATCGCCCATGTCGAAGACCCCCATGTCCAGGTAGGCCTTCTGGAGCCGCTCGCCCCACAGCCCGATGTCCTTGACGCAGGGCACGATCCGGCTGAACAGCAGCTTGCGGAACAGGTGCAGGAACTCCGACTGCTCGCTGTACTCCTCCGCCTCCCGCCTGGGAATGCCGAAGTTCTCCAGGACCTCCACCCCGCGCAGCCGGTCGCGCATCAGGTAGCAGCCCTCGATCACGAACTCCTCGCGCTCGCGCAGCTCGGCGTCGGTCAGCTGCCCGTAGTAGTCGCGCAGCGCCATCCGCCCGAAGGCCACGTGCCGGGCCTCGTCCTGCATCACGTAGGCCAGGATCTGCTTGGGCAGCGGCTTGTCGGTGGTGTCGCGGATCATGCCGAACGCGGCCAGCGCCAGCCCCTCGATGAGCACTTGCATGCCCAGGTAGGGCATGTCCCAGCGGGAGTCGCGCAGGGTGTCCCCGAGCAGCCCCTGGAGGCTGTCGTTGACCGGGTAGAGCATCCCTACCTTCTCGTGCAGGAAGCGCCCGAAGATCTCGGCGTGCCGGGCCTCGTCCATGGTCTGGGTGGCCGAGTAGAACTTCGCGTCCAGGTCCGGCACCGATTCCACGATGCGCGCCGCGCACACCATGGCGCCCTGCTCGCCGTGCAGGAACTGGCTGAAGTTCCACGCGCTGTAGTGCCGGCGCAGTTCGCCCTTGTCCCGGTCGGTCATCTTGGCCCAGTGGCGGGTGCCGTAGAGGGTCAGCGCCTCGTCGGGGGTGCCGAGCGGGTCGTGCGGGTCCACCTCGATGCCCCAGTCGATGCGCTTGGCGCCGTCCCACTGCTTGTCCTTGCCCTTCTGGTAGAGGGCGAGGAGGCGTTCGCGCCCCCCGTCGTACTCCCAGCTGAAGCGGGCCGAACCAGTGGCGGGGACCTGCCAGACGCCCTCGCCCGGGGCTTTGGTGTAGAGCTCGTGCGTCGACACTGACGCCTCCTCGACTGCCGTACGGGATGCGGTGGTTGGCAGCGTCACACGTTGGTAGACGCGCGGTCAACAAGTCGCGCGCGGGGGATTGACGCCCTTGCTGACAGGCAGTCTCATAAGAGGTGACCGCAGGTAACCCGACCGCGAGGTGCCCGAAGCCATGACGACAGTGACGGAACGAGCCGCGCTGAGGGACGCCCTCGGCCTGCTCAAGGACCGCGAGCAGATCGCCGAACGACTGCTCGAATCCTCCGCGAAGCACTCCTTCGACCCGGACCGCGAACTCGACTGGGACGCCCCGCCGATCGAGGGCAAGTACTACTGGCCCCCCGAGCTGCTCTCCCTCTACGACACCCCGCTGTGGAAGAAGATGGGCGAGGAGCAGCGCATCGACCTCTCCCGCCACGAGGCCGCCGCCCTCGGCTCCCTCGGCATCTGGTTCGAGATCATCCTCATGCAGCTGCTGGTCCGCCACATCTACGACAAGTCCCTGACCAGCAACCACGTCCGCTACGCACTCACCGAGATCGCCGACGAGTGCCGCCACTCCATGATGTTCGCCCGCATGATCCGCGAGAGCGGCACCCCGGCCTACCCCGTCTCCCGGGTCAACCACAACCTCGCCCGCATCCTCAAGACGGTGTCCACCACCCCGGGTTCCTTCGCCTGCACCCTCCTCGGCGAGGAGATCCTCGACTGGATGCAGCGCCTCACCTTCCCCGACGAGCGGATCCAGCCCCTGGTGCGCGGAGTCACCCGGATCCACGTCATCGAGGAGGCCCGCCACGTCCGCTACGCCCGTGAGGAACTGCGCCGCCAGATGCTGACCGCCCCGCGCTGGGAGCAGGAACTCACCCGGATCAGCTGCGGAGAGGCCGCCCGCGTCTTCTCCCTGGCCTTCGTCAACCCCCAGGTCTACGACAACATCGGCCTGGACCGGCGCGAGGCCGTCGCCCAGGTCAAGGCCAGCGGACACCGCCGGGAGGTCATGCAGACCGGCGCCAAGCGGCTCACCGACTTCCTCGACGACATCGGCGTCCTGCGCGGCGTCGGCCGCCGGCTGTGGAAGAGCTCCGGCCTCCTGGCCTGAGGGGCGTCGTCTACCCTGCGTGCATGACCGTACGCGCGTACCGCAGGCTGAGCGTCGAGGAGCGGCGGGCCCAACTCCTCGACGCGGCCCTGTCGCTGTTCGCGCACCGGGCGCCGGAGGAGGTCTCCCTCGACGATGTCGCGGAAGCCGCCGGGGTCTCCCGACCGCTGGTCTACCGGTACTTCCCGGGCGGCAAGCAGCAGCTCTACGAGGCCGCCCTGCGCTCCGCCGCCGACGTCCTCGAACTCTGCTTCGCGGAACCCCAGCAGGGTCCCCTCACCCAGCGGCTCTCCCGGGCCCTGGACCGCTACCTCGCCTTCGTCGACGAACACCACACCGGCTTCTCCGCCCTCCTCCAGGGCGGCAGCGTCGTCGAGACCTCCCGCACCAGTGCCACCGTCGACGGCATCCGCCGCGCGGCGGCCGACCAGATCCTCGTCCACCTCGGCGTCCCCACCCCCGGGTCGCGGCTGCGGATGATGGTCCGCACGTGGATCACCGCCGTCGAGGCGGCATCGCTGATCTGGATCGACGAGGGCAGGCAGCCGGAGGCCGGCCAGCTGCGCGACTGGCTCCTGGACCAGTTCATCGCCCTCCTGACGGCCACCGCCGCCACCGACCCCGAAACCGCGGCGGCCGCGCGGGCCGCCCTGGCCCTGGAGTCGTCCGACGGGCCCGTCGGGGTCCTCGCCCGCCGCGTGATCCCGGTGGTGTCCGAGGCGGCCCACCTGCTGTGACACTGGTGGCGTGAGAAGCGAACCGACCCCCTTCGAGGGCGGCCCGATGGACGGCCGGGTCCTCCCGATCCTCCTCGGCCCGACCGGCCACCCCCCGAAGTGGTACGAGATCCCGGTCCCCGCCCCGGACGGCGGCCCCCCGACGGTCCTGCTGTACGAACGGGTCCCGGCGGGCTACACGAAGCGGCTGGGCCTCCAGAAGGGCTGGAAGTACGCCTTCGCCCCGACGGGCCGGAAACCGAAGCTCCGCTGGCCCTGGACCAAACCCCAGAAGCCGTAACCCTGCCGGCCCGGCCCCCGGCGCCTCAAACGCCGGCGCACTGGAAGCCCCTGGGGCTCCGCCCCGTACCCCCGCGCCTCAATCGCCGGCGGGGCTGGATTTTGCCGGCCCTAGCCATCCGTGTGCGGGCCAGCCCCCGGACCCCCGCGCCTCAATCGCCGGCGGGGCTGGGTTTGGCTGCGATGCCCGGCCGGGGGCGGGGACGGGGTGGGGTGTTGGCCGGGACGTAAAACGTGATGTGTTGGCGCGAGGTGCCCAGCCGCCCACGCAGCCCCGGACAGGGCGCCATAAATCATGCAGTCCCGGACGGCACCCCACCCCGGCACCGACCCCAGCCACCCCGCAGCCCCTGGCCAGGACCCCGGTCACCCCCGACCCCGCCCGGCCAGGGCTACGGCCCCGCGTCCGCCGAGGGCACCCCCCCGACCCCGCCCGGCCAGGGCTACGGCCCCGCGCCCGCCGAGGGCACCCCCCGACCCCGCCCGGCCAGGGCTACGGCCCCGCGCCCGCCGAGGGCACCCCCCGACCCCGCCCGGCCAGGGCTACGGCCCCGCG
>NZ_JBFRER010000036.1:0-59495 GCF_052114405.1 Streptomyces sp. M-16
CGCCGCCGCGGCCGCCGCCGCCGTTGCCGCCGCCCTGGGAGCGCCGCAACTCGCCCCGCTTGAACTGGCCGTTGACCTTCATCACCTGGAGGCTGAGGCCGCCCACCGCCTGCGCGACCCCGTTCTGGCCGGACACCTTGCCGACCGTGGCCGCGTCGAGGGTCTGGAAGCCCTGCGGCATCACGATGTCGTGGCTCTGCTCGGCGTCGGCGTTCGCGTCGCCGTCGCCCTTGGCGTCGAACTGGAAGCGGGGCCTGTTGGGCTGCCCGTTCTCGCCCGGCGGGGTCTGGGCCTTGGTGACGGTCATGTCCGTGCCGAGGCCGTAGAGCGACTGGAGGACCTTGTCCTGGGCGGCGTTCATGCCCGCCGAGACGGAGGTGACCACGATGACGAGGGCGATGCCGAGGGCGAGCCCGGAGGCGACGACGAACGCGGCCTTCCGGCGGCGGCGCAACTCGCGCCGGAGGTAGGTGAAGAACATGCGGCCGAAATTAGGTGGCACCCCTGATGGCCGGATAAGTCCCGGGTAAAAGTCCCATGAGAAGAAAGACGGACGGCGGGGAGCCCGTGGAGGGGCTCCCCGCCGTCCGTCGTACGGAGTCGGATCAGGTCGGTTCGGCTCAGGCCGAGGGGCCGGCCTTCCACTCCGCCCAGCTCATGTTCCAGCCGTTGAGGCCGTTGTCGGGCTTGATGGTCTTGTCCGGGGAGTTCGTCACCGTGACCACGTCGCCGATGAGCGAGTTGTCGAAGAACCAGGAACCGGCGGTGTCCGGGTCGTTGGCGCCCTTGGTGTCGTTCAGACCGACACAGCCGTGGCTGGTGTTCACGCTGCCGAAGATCGAGTCCGATCCCCAGTAGTTGCCGTGGATGAAGGTGCCCGACTCGGACAGCCGCATCGCGTGCGGAACGTCCTTGATGTCGTACTCGCCCTTGCCCTCACTGTTCTTGAAGCCGACAGTGGAGCCGTCCATCCGGGTCTCCTTGAACTTCTCGGAGATCACCATCTGACCGTTGTAGGTCGGGTTCTCCGGGGAGCCCGCCGAGATCGGGATGGTCTTGAGGACCTGTCCGTCCCGGGTGACCGTCATCTTCTTGGTCTTCGTGTCGACCGTGGAGACCTGGCTCCGGCCGACCTTGAAGGTGACCGTCTTGTTCTGGACGCCCTGGATGCCGGGAGCGCCCTGCACGCCCTCCAGCGCCAGCTTCAGCGTGACGGTGGAGTTCGCCTGCCAGTACTGCTCCGGACGGAAGTCCAGACGCTGGTTGCCGAACCAGTGGCCGACGACTTCCTGGCCGCTGGTGGAGGAAACCGTGATGGCCGCCTGCACGGCCTTCATGTCCTTGATCGGCTTGTTGAAGGTGATCGACACCGGCATGCCCACGCCGACCGTCTCGCCCTCGTCCGGGATGAACGAGCCGACGTAGCTGTTCTCCGGGGAGACCGTCGTGAAGGAGGTGTTCTCGTGCGCCTCGCGCCCGGCCTCGTCCTTCGCGGTCGCCGCGAGGGTGTACTTCGTCGAGCGCTTCAGCGCGCCGTCCGGCTTCCAGCTCTTGCCGTCGGCGGAGATCTTGCCCGCGACGACCCCGCCCTCCGTGGACTTGAGCTCGACCTTGGTGAGCTTTCCGTCGCTGACGGTGACGTTCGTGGCGTCGTTCAGACCGACGTTGGTCGCACCGCCCTTGGGCGTGATGGCTATTCGGGCCTTGGAGGTGTCCTTGGCCGCCGCGGCGTCCACGTCCGCCTGCGACTTGCCCGTTTCCGCGCCGCCCTTTGCCTTGTCGTCGCCCGCGTCGTTACAGGCCGAAAGCATCAGTACGCCACCGAGCACGGCGGACACGGCCACCAGGGACCGTCGCCGCTTGCTGTACGTCCTCACACGTCACTCCATCGTTGCCGGAAACCCCGAGGCTGCATTCCCGGGATCGGGCCGGGCAGGGGGGATCAACCCCCCTGCTCGTCCTGACAACGCGTTACGACGTGGAACGGTTCCACATTCCGTTCGGATGTGTGCAACCCCACGGTCAGGCGTTGTCGGCCTCTTCCTCGAAGTCACCATCTTCCTCGCCCAGGTCCCACTCCAGCGACTCGGGGTCGTATTCGACCGGTTCGCTGCTCCAAGAGGCCTGTGCCAGCTCGACTCCTGCCAGTTCCGCGACCAGGTCGGTGGGGTCCACCAGGTAGGCCAGCGCCTCGCATTCGTCCTCGCGCACGGCCGACTCGGCGTGGCCGCGCTCCTCGTCCGGCATGAACTCGTCGGCCTTGATGTGCGCGAGGGCGGCGCCGATCAGGGCGTCCGAGTCGGACACTTCGAGGACCAAATCCACCCGAAGCCGTACGTATCGTGATGTCTCAGAAGGGTTCATACGACGGAGAGTAAGCCCGCGACAGCCTCGACTTTCCCACGACCCGCCCCTTTCACTAGCATCTGCCCACACGGCCAATTCGCTGCTTCCGCAAGGGGGATCGCACCGTGTCCGCACCTCGCCCGCTGCTCACCGCTCTCGGAGCGACCACCCTCCTCGCCGCCCTCTGGTTCGTCCCCTCGGCCAACGCCACGGCTCCCGGACACCCGGCGGCCTCCTCCGGCGCACCCGTAGCCGCCAACACGGGCACCGTCACCGCCGCCGGCACCGGCACGGTCACCAGTACCGATAGCAGCACCGATACGGATACGGGTACGGATCCGGGTGTCGGCACCGGCACCGCCACCGGCACCCGTACCGGCAGCATCGCCGGGGTCAGCGAGGCGGAGCCGGCCTCCGTCGTGACCCTCTCGCTCGCCGACACCGGCAGCATCGACACCACCCCGTACGTGGTCGGCGGCACGCTCTGCCTCGGCCTCGGGGCCGGCTTCGTGGCCTTCTCCGTACGCCGCTCCCGCAGCCTGTAGACCGCGCGTACGACGCCGTACGCGAAAGGGCCGCGCCCCCCGGGGATCGGATCCCGGGGGCGCGGCCCTCGTACGACTGCGGCGGCGGACCGCCGGATCAGGCCAGCGGGCCCGTCACCGGCTCCACGGCCGCCACGAGACCGCCCGCGCGCACGAAGGCGTCGGCGGCGGCCAGGTCGGGGGCGAGGAAACGGTCCGGCCCGGGACCCTCCACGCCCGCCTCCCGCACCGCGGCGATCGCGGCCCGGCTGGCCGGCGCCGGGGTGAGGCCGTGGCGCAGCTCGATGGCCCGGGTGGCCGCGTAGAGCTCGATGGCGATGATCCGGGTCAGGTTGTCGATCGCGGTACGCAGCTTGCGCGCGGCCGACCACCCCATGGAGACGTGGTCCTCCTGCATGGCGGAGGAGGGGATCGAGTCGGCGGAGGCCGGAACGGCCAGCCGCTTCATCTCGCTGACCAGGGCGGCCTGCGTGTACTGGGCGATCATCAGGCCGGAGTCCACACCGGCGTCGTCCGCCAGGAACGGCGGCAGGCCGTGGCTGCGGTTCTTGTCGAGGAGGCGGTCGGTGCGGCGCTCGGCGATGGAGCCGAGGTCGGCGGCGGCGATGGCCAGGAAGTCCAGCACGTAGGCGACGGGCGCGCCGTGGAAGTTGCCGTTGGACTCCACGCGTCCGTCGGGCAGCACCACCGGGTTGTCGACGGAGGAGGCCAGTTCGCGGGAGGCGACCAGGGCGGCGTGCGCCATGGTGTCGCGGCCCGCGCCGGCGACCTGGGGGGCGCAGCGCACGGAGTAGGCGTCCTGGACGCGGGGGGCGGACTCCTCCTGGAAGTGCCCGGTGAGACCGGAGCCCTTCAGCACGGCGGCCATGTTGGCGGCGGAGGCGCCCTGGCCGGGGTGCGGGCGGATGGCGTGCAGCTCGGGCTGGAGCACCTTCTCGGTGCCGAGCAGCGCCTCCAGGGTGAGGGCGGCGGTGATGTCGGCGGACTTGTAGAGCCGGTCGAGGTCGGCGAGGGCCATGACCAGCATGCCGAGCATGCCGTCGGTGCCGTTGAGGAGGGCGAGGCCCTCCTTCTCCCGCAGCTCGACGGGCTCGATGCCGTACTCGGCGAGCAGTTCGCCGGCGGGGCGGACGGTGCCGTCGGGGCCCTCGGCGTCACCCTCGCCCATCAGCGCGAGCGCGCAGTGCGAAAGGGGGGCCAGGTCGCCGGAGCAGCCGAGGGAGCCGTACTCGTGGACGACGGGGGTGATCCCGGCGTTGAGCACGTCGGCCATGGTCTGGGCGACGGAGGGGCGCACCCCGGTGTGCCCGGAGGCCACCGTCTTCAGGCGCAGGAACATCAGGGCGCGCACGACCTCCCGCTCGACGCGCGGGCCCATGCCGGCGGCGTGCGAGCGGACGATGTTGCGCTGGAGCTGCGCGCGCAGCTCGGGGCTGATGTGACGGGAGGCGAGGGCGCCGAACCCGGTGGAGACCCCGTAGACGGGTTCGGGCTTGGCGGCGAGCGCGTCGACGATCTCGCGAGCGCGGGCGAGGGCGTCCAGGGCCTCGCCGGACAGCTCGATCCGCGCGTTGCCTCGGGCGACTGCGATGACGTCCTCGGCGGTGGTCCCGGACGTTCCCACCACGACAGTGTGCATATCCATATTCAGCACCCTACGGACTGAATCCCTTCATGTCACTAGCCAACATTGTCACGATCGCGCCCGCCCACCGCCCCTTACCCGGAGCGGATCACTGGCGGCCGCGGAAGCGGCGCCGCTCGCCCGGGGCCTCGCGCGCGGCGGCCGCGTCGGCGAGCCGCACCACGGCCGTGTCCCGGCCCGCCACCACCGGCTGCGCCGAGCGCGCGGCCTTCGCCTTGTACTGGGCGGCGTCCGCCAGCCGGAAGAGCCGGCGCGAGGATCCGACCGGCCCGATCGGGTCCCCGGTGGACGCGACCCCGCAGGCCACCCCTTCGCCCAGCTCCAGTTCGGCGGCGCGCACGCACACCTCCTCGGTCACCCGGACCACCTCGTCGGCCGAGGGCCCCACGCTCACCAGGCAGAACTCGTCGCCGCCCAGCCGGGCGACCAGCGTGCCCGCCAGCATGGCCCCGCACAGGCTCAGCACCGAGCCGAACCGCTCCAGCAGCCGGTCGCCCATGGCGTGCCCGAGGGTGTCGTTGACCTTCTTGAGGCCGTTGAGGTCGCAGACGACCAGGCTCACCACCGTTCCGGCGCGCCGGTGTTCCTCCAGGGCCCCGTCGAGCCGCATGTCGACGGCCCGCCGGTTCGCCAGCCCGGTCAGCGGGTCGGTGAAGGCCAGTCTGCGCGCCTCCTCCAGCCGTTCGTTCTGCGCGAGTCCGGCCGCCACCACCGCCGCGAGGACCGCCGCGAACTCGGCGTCGTCGTCGTCGAAGTCGGGCAGCCCCTCGTCCCGGGCGACGTACAGCTCGCCCCAGGCCCGCCCGCTGAGCACGATCGGCGCGACCACGCAGCTGCCGCGCCCGCGCCGGCGCAGGGCCTCGCCCCGGCGGCCCGGCCGGTCGCCGACCGCGCTCTCGACCCAGGCGTGCGGCCCGCCCCCGCCGGCCCAGCGTTCGTGCAGGAACTCGGTGATCTCCGGGAAGTCGTGCACGGGATAGGACTCGTCCTCCGGGAACTCCTCCTCCCCCGCCCGCCGTTCCCCCTCGTTGACGAGCACCCGCAGCCGCCCCCGCTCGCGCTCCCACGCGGAGATGGCGGCGAACGACCCGTCCATCGCCACCCGTGCGCCCCGGGCGGCGGCCCGGACGCTGTCCCGCGGCGCGCAGGCGGCCGCCATGGCCTGCGCGAGGCCCACGACGGCCCGAAGCCGCCCGTCAACTCCCATCGCCCCAGGTTAGGGGGTTTGTCTGATTTAGTGACAGTTGGCGCGCAATTTCGCGACCCCACGGTCACACCGCGTGACGGCCGCGGGCAGGGCGGGACCTACTCCCCCGGCCAGTTCGGCTTGCGCTTCTCGTTGAACGCGGCCACGCCCTCGGCCCGGTCCCCGGAGAAGGCCACCGTGCGCCAGGCCGCGTCCTCGATCTCCAGCCCGGCCGCCAGGTCCATCCCGTGGCCCAGCCGCAGCGCCCGCTTGGYCGCGCGCAGCCCGACGGGGGAGTTCGCCGCCATCGCCGCCGCCAGCTCCAGGGCCCGCGTACGGTCCTCGCCCGCCGGGGCCAGCGAGTCCACCAGGCCCAGGGAGAGCGCCTCCGCGGCCTCCACCCGCCGGGCCGTGAAGATCAGCTCGGCCGCCCGGGCCGCCCCGACCCGCCGGGGAAGCAACTGCGTACCGCCGCCGCCCGGGATCACGCCGACCGACACCTCGGGCAGACCGACCACCGCCGTCTCGTCGGCCACGATCACGTCGCAGGCCAGCGCCAGCTCGAAGCCGCCGCCCAGCGCGAAGCCGTGCACCGCGGCGACGGTCGGCATCGGCAGTTCCAGCACGCCGCCGTAGGCCCCCCGGGTGGTCGGCCGCTGCCGCACCAGCTCGGCGTCCGAGAAGGAGTTGCGCTCCTTGAGGTCCGCGCCCACGCAGAAGGCCCGCTCGTGGGTGGAGGAGAGCACGACCACCCGTACCGAGGCGTCGGCGGCGAGCGCCGCACAGGCCGCCCCGATGGACCGCGCCATCTCCGTGGAAACGGCGTTCATCGCCTTGGGCCGGTCCAGCACCAGCTCGGCGACGGCTCCGCCGTCACCATGGCGCCGCACCGCGACGAACTCCCCGTACCGGACCTCGTCCACAGCCACGCCACCCTCCCGGTTAACGAACGTTACCCGGGGATCTTAGGCGTCCTGCGCGTCAGCGACCAGGGCTCCACGACACCCAGACCGCGGACCGGCCGCTGCCACATCGGCTGGAGCGCGAAACGGTACGAGCCGCCGCCCTCCTCGGCCTCGGCGCCCTTCTCCGACTTCGGCGCGGCTCCGGTCCGGCTCAGCTCCTCGGCCATCGCCCCGTCCACCAGCACGGCGTCCTTCGGGGCTATGGAGGTCAGCCGCGAGGCGAGGTTCACGGTCGTCCCGAACACGTCGCCCATCCGGGTCGTCACGGTCCCGAAGGCGATCCCGACCCGCAGCTCGGGCATCTGGGGATCGGCCTCCATCGTCTCGATCAGCCGCAGCGCGATCTCCGCCGCCGTCGCCGCGTCGTCGGCGCAGTACAGCACCTCGTCGCCGAGGGTCTTGATGAGCCGGCCGCCGTGCGCCGCCACCAGGTCCGCGGCCGTGGTCTCGAAGGCCTCGACCAGCTCGCCGAGCTCCTCCTCCTCCAGCCGCCGCGTCAGCCGGGTGAAGCCCACCAGGTCCGCGAATCCCACCGCGAGCCTGCGGTCGACCATCTCCTCGTCGTCCGCGACCTGCACGACCCGGCCGGTGGCCGCCGCGAGCTGGCGGCGCCACACGTAGACGAGGAACTCCTCCAGCTCCGGCAGCAGCAGCTCGACCAGCGGGTACGTCACCTCCGTACGGGTCATGCCGGGCTCGGGCGGCTCCGTCAGGCCCTCCAGGAAGGAATCGATCTGCCACTCCGCCAACCGGGCGGTGGTCTGCCCGGTGGACCGGGCCACCTGCACGGCCATCGGCTCGCTGAGCAGCCCCGCCTCGACGAGACCGGCCAGGCGGCGCAGCGCCAGCACGTCGGCCTCCGTCAGCGCGCGCGCCTGCCCGATGTCCGCGAAGCCCATGGCCCGCCAGAACCGCGAGGCCAGCTCCATCGACACCCCGGCGCTGCGGGCGGCCTGGAAGGGCGTGTAGCGCCGCTCGGCGCCCAGGATCAGCTGCTCCAGCCGGATCGCGAGCGGGTCGGCCGTGGGCTGGGCGGTGTGGTCCACCTCGTGCATCGGGGTGTGCTGGTCGCGCCCGATCGGCGTCCCGGACCCCGAGCCGGAGCCGGTCCCCGGGCCCGGACCGGACCCGGACGCGCTGGACGCAGAGTCGTCGACGGTCAAGGGCCGCCTCCTGTCCATTCCGTGCGCACTGCGAAACCGGGTGATCACCGCGGGACCGGGATCGCCTAAACCATACGGCAGGTGTGCCGTAGCTCACTCCCCCTCCCATTCTGGGGCTTCTTCGCCTCCGGGGCGCTGATGCCGTGCTCTCACGGGCCACGTGCTCAGACCGCTCGTTCCTCACGGTCCTCCGCGCGAGCCCCCTGAGAGCACGGCGCCCCTTCGGCTCAGCAGTCCGTGCGGGCGGCGGGTGTGGCACGGGGCGGGAGCTGCGGCCGGGCTTCGCGCGGGGGCCGGGGGCGGGGCCCCCGGGAGGGCGCCGCCCCGGAGCTGGGCGTCAGCGCACGGAGCGCAGGTGCACCACGTCGCCCGCGCCCACCGCCTCCCGCTCCTCCTCCGGCGTCCGGATCACCAGCCGCCCGTACACGTCCACCGCTTCGGCCGTTCCGGTGAGGGAGCGCCCGCCGGGCAGCTCCGCGCGGACGTGTCGGCCCAGGGTCGCGCAGCCCGCCGCGTACGCCTCCTGGAGGCCGCTCTCGGCCGGGTCCCCGCCGGCCTCGCGCCAGCGCCCGTACCACTCCTCCAGCGTCCGCAGCACCGCCTTGAGCAGCGGCTCCCGGTCCGTCACCGTCGCCTTCGCCAGCAGCAGCGACCCCGCCGCCGGTACCGGCAGCTCGTCCTCGGTCAGCGTGACGTTGAGGCCGATCCCGACCACGACCCCGTCGGCGACCCGCTCCGCGAGGATGCCGGCGGCCTTGCGCTCCTCCCCGTCCACCGTGACCAGCAGGTCGTTGGGCCATTTCAGGGAGGTGTCCACGCCCGCCGCCCGGGACAGACCCTGCGCGGCGGCCACCCCGGCCAGCAGGGTCAGCCATCCCCACCGCTCCTGCGGGACCTCCTCCCCCGGCTTGAGCAGGACGGAGAAGAACAGCCCCGACCGCGCCGGAGCCGTCCAGCTGCGGTCCAGGCGGCCCCGCCCGGCGGTCTGYTCCTCGGCGACCAGCACGGCCCCCTCCGGCAGGTCCGCGGCCCTCCCGGCGAGGTCGGTGTTGGTGGAGCCGGTGGCGGGGACCACCTCCAGGGAGGTCCACAGGCCGCCCTCGACGACGAGGGCCCGGCGCAGGGCGGCGGCGTTGAGGGGAGGCCGGTCCAGGCTCGACCAGCGTCCCGCGGAGGGTCCGGCTGCTGCATCTGATGGCGTCATGCAAGCCACATTAGGTGTGTCAAACGCCGCACTGCCGAGCGCCATGCCCGCCGATACGCTACGCACCAGTAGCCAGCAGCAGTCAATCAATTGACCAGGCAGTTGACACCACACAGGGAGCCGCGACCCCGATGTCCCAACCCTCAGAGCCGATCGACATGCACACGACCGCGGGCAAGCTCGCGGACCTGCGGCGCCGCGTCGAGGAAGCCACCCACGCCGGTTCCGCGCGGGCCGTCGAGAAGCAGCACGCCAAGGGCAAGCTGACGGCGCGTGAGCGCGTCGCGCTGCTGTTGGACGAGGGGTCCTTCGTAGAGCTGGACGAGTTCGCCCGGCACCGCTCCACCAGCTTCGGCCTGGAGAAGACCCGCCCCTACGGCGACGGCGTCGTCACCGGCTACGGCACGGTGGACGGCCGCCCGGTGGCGGTGTTCTCGCAGGACTTCACCGTCTTCGGCGGAGCCCTCGGCGAGGTCTACGGCCAGAAGATCATGAAGGTCATGGACTTCGCGCTGAAGACCGGCTGCCCCCTCGTCGGCATCAACGACTCCGGCGGCGCCCGCATCCAGGAGGGCGTCAGCGCCCTCGGCATGTACGGCGAGATCTTCCGCCGCAACGTGCACGCGTCCGGCGTGATCCCGCAGATCAGCCTGATCGTCGGCCCCTGCGCCGGCGGTGCCGTGTACTCCCCGGCGATCACCGACTTCACCGTCATGGTCGATCAGACCTCGCACATGTTCATCACCGGCCCGGACGTCATCAAGACGGTCACCGGCGAGGACGTCGGCTTCGAGGAGCTGGGCGGTGCGCGCACCCACAACTCCACCTCGGGCGTGGCGCACCACATGGCGGGCGACGAGAAGGACGCCATCGAGTACGTCAAGTCCCTGCTGGCGTACCTGCCGTCGAACAACCTCTCCGAGCCGCCCTCCTTCCCGGAGGAGGCGGACACCGAGGTCTCGGACTCCGACCTCGAACTCGACACGCTGATCCCCGACAGCGCGAACCAGCCGTACGACATGCACACCGTGATCGAGCACGTGCTGGACGACGGCGAGTTCCTGGAGACGCAGTCGCTGTTCGCCCCGAACATCCTCACCGGTTTCGGCCGCGTCGAGGGCCACCCGGTGGGCATCGTCGCCAACCAGCCGATGCAGTTCGCCGGCTGCCTGGACATCAACGCCTCCGAGAAGGCGGCGCGGTTCGTGCGGACCTGCGACGCCTTCAACGTGCCGGTGCTGACGTTCGTCGACGTCCCGGGCTTCCTGCCGGGCACCGACCAGGAGTACAACGGAATCATCCGGCGCGGCGCGAAGCTGATCTACGCCTACGCCGAGGCCACCGTCCCCCTGATCACCGTCATCACCCGCAAGGCCTTCGGCGGCGCCTACGACGTCATGGGCTCCAAGCACCTCGGCGCCGACCTGAACCTGGCCTGGCCCACCGCGCAGATCGCCGTCATGGGCGCGCAGGGCGCGGTCAACATCCTCCACCGGCGCACGATCGCCGAAGCGGGGGAGAATGAGGTCGAGGAGGTGCGCGCCCGGCTGATCGGCGAGTACGAGGACGCGCTGCTCAACCCCTACACGGCGGCCGAGCGCGGTTACATCGACGCGGTGACCATGCCGTCCGAGACCCGCGCCCACGTGGTCAAGGGGCTGCGGCAGCTGCGCACCAAGCGGGAGTCCCTGCCTCCGAAGAAGCACGGCAACATCCCCCTCTAGGCCCCCGAGGAGCTCACAGTGATGATCAAGGTCGTCAAGGGCAACCCGACCCCCGAGGAGCTGGCCGCCGCACTGGCGGTGGTCCGAGCGCGCGCGGCGGCGCTGGCCTCGGCCCCGTCGGGCGCGCCCCGGGTCCCGGACGAGTGGGCCGCTCCGCGCCGGGTGGCGCGGCACCGGCTGCCGCAGCCCGGTCCGCGCGCGTGGGGCCGTACGTACTGGCCCGGCCAGCGCTGACGGAGCCGGCCGCGGGAAGGCCGGRCGCCCGGAAGATGGCGCGGACGGACGGTGGCGCCTGAGTACGAGTACTCAGGCGCCACCGGCGTCCCGGGGCAAGGATCGGAGCATGCTCTGGTCAGACCCGAAGAACGAGCCGCCGAAGGACATGCGCGACGCCCAGGCGATGCTCAGGCGGCTGCTCGTCGTGCTCGCCCTCGCGATGGTCGTCGGGGTGTACGTGCTCGGCATCGCCCCCTTCTAGGGGGACGGCCCGGTGGCACGGCCGCGGCCGCCCTACGATGGCCCCCATGACCGTAGAGCCACAGCGCACGCTCGTCCTCGCCTCCGCCTCCCCCGCCCGGCTGAACCTGCTGCGGCAGGCCGGGCTGGCCCCGCACGTGATCGTCAGCGGGTTCGACGAGGACACGCTCAGCCACGACGAGCCGGCCGGTCTGGCGCTGGCCCTGGCCGAGGCCAAGGCGGGTGTGGTGGCGGGCCTGGCGGAGGCCGCGGGCGCGCTGGTGATCGGCTGCGACTCGGTGCTGGAACTGGACGGCGAGGCCCTGGGCAAGCCGGCCGACGCGGCGGAGGCCACGGCCCGCTGGAAGGCGATGCGCGGACGCGCCGGGGTACTGCGCACGGGCCACTGCGTGATCGACACGACGACCGGGCGTCAGGTCTCGGCCACCGCTTCGACGACGGTCCGCTTCGGCGAGCCGACGGACGCGGAGGTGGCGGCCTACGTGGCGAGCGGCGAGCCGCTGCACGTGGCCGGGGCGTTCACCCTGGACGGCCTGTCGGCGCCGTTCATCGACGGCATCGACGGGGACCACGGCAACGTCATCGGCCTGTCGATGCCCCTGCTGCGCTCCCTGCTGGGCGAACTGGACGTGTCCATCACGGACTTGTGGGCCTGAGCCCCTCGACGCGTCCGGGCTCGTCCCGGTCCCCGGCGTAGAGCGTCAGGGCCAGGACGAGCAGGCAGAGGATCACCATCGTCGCCGCGAAGGCTCCCCAGCCGACGAGCGCCGCGGCGAGGGCGCCGAGCAGTACGTGGGTCAGGGCGGCGGCGACCAGCACGACACGGGCGAAGCGGCCGGGCGTGCGGTCCCGCAGCGCCGTCAGGGCGAGCAGGACGGCGCCCAGCAGGAAGAAGGCGCCGATGGCCGCCCCCAGCCCGTAGGTCGCCTTGCTCATGAGGTCCGGATCGCTGCCGGCGATGGACATCGACTGGTTCGCGGTGGTCCGCCCGAGCACGAGGTGGACGAGCACCAGGACCGCGGCTTCCGCGACGAGCGCGAGCGCGCCCAGCCCGGCCACGAGTCTGCGCAGCACGACGCCCCCATCCCCCGCACACCACAAGTGTGTTCGACGCACTGGAGGCTACTAACGAGTAAACCTGCGGACAAGAGGTCGGGACGGCTTCGTTACGGGAGCCCTCCGTGACGGCTCTCACTCAAAGAATGCATAGGCCGTTCGTAGGGACTCGACAAAGAATCAGCGGGGGCCGCTGACCCGCCGAACAGAGACCTGCACTGTGCAACGGGGTTACTGTGCAGTCGGGGATCTCCCTGACCTGGGGCGACACAAGGGCTTTCGCACCAGAGGGACGCTCGCATCACGCTCTGTGTGGGCAAGCTCACCACCGGGGAAGGGTCGAAAGGCCGTGTCGGCTGTCCCTAAACTCAGCTTGTTTCAAGGAGGGAGCCATYGTGCGCAAGGTGCTCATCGCCAACCGTGGCGAAATCGCTGTCCGCGTTGCTCGGGCCTGCCGGGATGCCGGGATCGCGAGCGTAGCCGTCTACGCCGATCCGGACCGGGACGCCCTGCACGTCCGCGCGGCAGACGAAGCTTTCGCGTTGGGCGGTGACACCCCGGCCACCAGCTACCTCGACTTCGCGAAGGTCCTGCAGGCCGCCGCCGACTCCGGAGCGGACGCCATCCACCCCGGATACGGCTTCCTGTCCGAGAACGCGGACTTCGCCCAGGCCGTCATCGACGCGGGCCTGACCTGGATCGGCCCGCCGCCGCAGGCCATCCGCGACCTCGGCGACAAGGTCGCCGCCCGGCACATCGCCCAGCGCGCCGGCGCCCCGCTGGTCGCGGGCACCCCCGACCCGGTGTCCGGGTCCGACGAGGTCGTCGCCTTCGCGCGGGAACACGGCCTGCCGATCGCGATCAAGGCCGCCTTCGGCGGTGGCGGCCGCGGCCTGAAGGTCGCCCGCACCCTCGAAGAGGTACCGGAGCTCTACGACTCCGCCGTCCGCGAGGCCGTCGCCGCCTTCGGCCGCGGCGAGTGCTTCGTCGAGCGCTACCTCGACAAGCCGCGCCACGTGGAGACCCAGTGCCTGGCCGACAGCCACGGCAACGTGGTCGTCGTCTCCACCCGTGACTGCTCCCTCCAGCGGCGTCACCAGAAGCTCGTCGAGGAGGCCCCCGCGCCCTTCCTGAGCGAGGCCCAGAACGCCGAGCTGTACGCCGCCTCCAAGGCGATCCTCAAGGAAGCCGGCTACGTCGGCGCCGGCACGGTCGAGTTCCTCGTCTCCGCCGACGGCCTGATCTCCTTCCTGGAGGTCAACACCCGCCTCCAGGTGGAGCACCCGGTCACCGAAGAGGTCTCCGGCATCGACCTGGTCCGCGAGATGTTCCGCATCGCCGACGGCGAGGAGCTCGGCTACGGCGACCCCGTCCTGCGCGGCCACTCCTTCGAGTTCCGCATCAACGGCGAGGACCCGGGCCGCGGCTTCCTGCCCGCGCCGGGCACCGTCACCAAGTTCGCTCCGCCCACCGGTCCCGGCGTCCGCCTGGACACCGGCGTCGAGTCCGGCTCGGTCATCGGCCCCGCCTGGGACTCCCTGCTGGCCAAGCTGATCGTCACCGGCGCCACCCGTGAGCAGGCCCTCCAGCGGGCCGCCCGTGCCCTGGCCGAGTTCGAGGTCGAGGGCATGGCCACCGCCATCCCCTTCCACCGCGCGGTCGTCACCGACCCCGCCTTCGCGCCCACCGACGGCAGCCCCTTCACGGTCTACACCCGCTGGATCGAGACCGAGTTCGTCAACGAGATCCCGGCCTTCGTCGCACCGGCGGCCGAGGACACCGAGGACGAGCCGGGCCGCGAGACCGTGGTCGTCGAGGTCGGCGGCAAGCGCCTGGAGGTCTCCCTCCCGTCCTCGCTGGGCATGACCCTCGCCCGGACCGCCGCCGCCGGCGGGGCGAAGCCCAAGCGCCGCGCCGCCAAGAAGTCCGGTCCGGCCGCCTCGGGCGACACCCTCGCCTCCCCGATGCAGGGCACCATCGTCAAGGTGGCCGTCGAGGAGGGCCAGCAGGTCAACGAGGGCGACCTCATCGTCGTCCTGGAGGCCATGAAGATGGAGCAGCCCCTCAACGCGCACCGCTCGGGCACCATCGTGGGCCTGAACGCCGAGGTCGGCGCCTCCCTCACCTCCGGCGCCACCATCTGCGAGATCAAGGACTGACGTCCGGGACCGCACCGCGGCACCAAGGACGAGGCCCCGCCCGGCTGACCGGGCGGGGCCTCGTCGTCGTCCGGACCGACCGGGCGGCGGTGCACGGCGGGCCACCCTGGCGGGAGCCGCCCGGCGGACACCGTCCGGGAACGGTCCGGGGTCAGCGGCGCCGCATGTCCGCGACGCGCGCCCGTTCGCCGGCCTGCTGCTCCAGCATCGAGGCGGGAGCGCTGCGCAGCTGGGCGGTGGGGCCGCCGCGCCGCTGGACCGGCAGGGGGGAGTCCCGGCGGGGCCTGCGCCCCTGCATGCCGTCCCCGCCCGGGGCTCCGCCGTGCCCCCCGCCGGAGGCCGCCGAGGAGCCCGCCACGGTGATCTGCACGCCCTGGTCGGCCAGCGCCTGGAGCTCGGTGGCGGCCCGGTCGTCGTGGGGCGGCGGCTCGTCCGTCACCAGCCGCGTCATGATGTCCGTGGGCACGGTCTGGAACATGGTGTCGGTGCCGAGCTTCGTGTGGTCGGCGAGGACCACCACCTCGGCCGCGGCCTGCACCAGCGCCCGGTCCACGCTCGCGGAGAGCATGTTGGAGGTGGACAGCCCCCGTTCGGCGGTCAGTCCGCTCCCGGACAGGAAGGCCCGCGACACCCGCAGCCCCTGGAGGGACTGCTCGGCCCCGCTGCCGACGAGGGCGTAGTTGGACCCGCGCAGGGTGCCGCCGGTCATCACCACCTCGACCCGGTTGGYGTGTGCCAGCGCCTGGGCGACGAGCAGCGAGTTGGTGACGACGGTGAGACCGGGCACCCGGGCGAGCCGGCGGGCCAGCTCCTGGGTGGTCGTCCCCGCGCCGACGACCACGGCCTCGCCCTCTTCGACGAGGCCGGCCGCGACATCGGCGATGGCGGTCTTCTCCGCCGTCGCGAGGTGGGACTTTTGCGGAAAGCCGGACTCCCGCGTGAAACCGCCCGGCAAGACCGCACCGCCGTGCCGGCGGTCGAGGAGTCCTTCTGCCTCCAGTGCCCGCACGTCCCGCCGTACGGTCACTTCGGAGGTCTGGACGACGCGGGCGAGCTCCCGGAGCGATACCGCTCCGTTGGCCCGCACCATTTCGAGGATCAATTGGCGACGTTCTGCAGCGAACACGAAACTGACAGTAACCCCAGCGACCGACTGCTTTCAGCTCTTTGCGCCGGAATACCGAAGTTGTCCATACGGCGGGTCGACTGGTGGTATACGCGGGCTGACTGCCGGGTGCCGCACCGGGGCCGGTCCGCCCCCGATCCCGACGACCGCCCCAAACCCCTTACGGGCAGGGGCGGTTGCCCGAAGCCTACGCCTCGCCCGCCGCCTTGCGGGTGTGCAACTGGCGTGCCACTTCCGCGATCGAACCGGACAGGGAGGGGTACACGGTGAACGCGTTTGCGATCTGCTCGACCGTCAGGTTGTTGTCGACCGCGATCGAGATCGGGTGGATGAGCTCGCTCGCGCGCGGCGAGACGACCACGCCGCCGACCACGATGCCGGTGCCCGGACGGCAGAACATCTTCACGAAGCCGTCCCGGATGCCCTGCATCTTCGCGCGCGGGTTGCGCAGCAGCGGCAGCTTCACCACCCGGGCGTCGATCTTGCCCGCGTCCACGTCGGCCTGGGTGTAGCCGACGGTGGCGATCTCCGGGTCGGTGAAGACGTTCGAGGAGACCGTCTTCAGGTTCAGCGGGGTCACGGCGTCACCGAGGAAGTGGTACATCGCGATGCGGCCCTGCATGGCGGCCACGGAGGCCAGCGCGAAGACCCCGGTCACGTCGCCGGCCGCGTACACGCCCGGCGAGGAGGTGCGCGACACCTTGTCGGTCCAGATGTGGCCCGAGTCCTTGAGCCGGACCCCGGACTCCTCCAGGTTCATGTTCTGGGTGTTCGGGATGGCGCCGACGGCCATCAGGCAGTGCGAGCCGGTGATGACCCGCCCGTCGGACAGGGTGACCTCGACCCGGTCCCCGACCCGCTTGACGGACTCGGCGCGCGAGCGGCCGACCACGTTCATGCCGCGGCGCCGGAAGACGTCCTCCAGCACGGCCGCGGCGTCGGGGTCCTCGCCCGGCAGGACGCGGTCGCGCGAGGACACCAGGGTCACCCGGGAGCCGAGGGCCTGGTACGCGCCGGCGAACTCGGCGCCGGTCACGCCCGAGCCGACCACGATGAGCTCCTCGGGGAGCTCCTCCAGGTCGTAGACCTGGGTCCAGTTCAGGATCCGCTCCCCGTCGGGCATCGCGTCCGGGATCTCGCGGGGGGTGCCGCCGGTGGCGATCAGCACCGCGTCGGCGGTCAGGATCGTCTCCGTGCCGTCGGCCGCGGTGACGATGACGTCACGGGTCCCGTCGATGCCCTGCGGGCCGCCGAGCTTGCCGCGACCGCGCAGCACCCGGGCGCCGGCCCGGGTCACGGACGCGGTGATGTCGTGGGACTGGGCGAGCGCGAGGCGCTTGACGCGCCGGTTCACCTTGCCGAGGTCCACGCCGACGACGCGCGCGGCCTGCTCGATGGGCGGGGTGTCGTCGGCGACGACGATGCCCAGTTCCTCGTACGACGAGTCGAAGGTCGTCATGACCTCGGCGGTCGCGATGAGAGTCTTCGAGGGCACGCAGTCGGTGAGCACCGACGCCCCGCCCAGACCGTCGCAGTCGACGACGGTCACCTCCGCGCCGAGCTGGG
The DNA here is from genome assembly GCF_052114405.1 of Streptomyces sp. M-16. NCBI lineage: Bacteria > Bacillati > Actinomycetota > Actinomycetes > Kitasatosporales > Streptomycetaceae > Streptomyces > Streptomyces sp. M-16. Next base: position 17,163 of record NZ_JBFRER010000036.1, read on the forward strand.
CCCCCACCAGGGCCGCCTCATACCCGCCGGGTCCGCCGCCGATGATCACGATCCGGGTCACGAAAAGTCCGCCTCACGTCTACCCGGCCGGCTGCCGCCCCGGCCGGCGGTCCGGGGGGTCTCCCCGGGGGATGCATTCCGTGCTCCATTGTCCCGCACTCATCAAGGTGCTTCGCCCCCGGTCCCGACCCCGCTGCGCCATCCGGGCACGCGGGCCGGGCCGCCCCTCCCGTACCCTCGACCTCATGTCGCTCTACGCCGCGTACGCCGGCAACCTCGACCCGCGGCTGATGACGCGCCGCGCTCCGCATTCGCCGCTGCGCGGCACGGGCTGGATCAACGACTGGCGGCTGACCTTCGGCGGCGAGCAGATGGGGTGGGAGGGCGCCCTCGCCACGATCGTCGAAGCCCCCCGCCACCAGGTCTTCGTCGCCCTCTACGACATCGCCCCGCTGGACGAGGACTCCATGGACCGCTGGGAGGGCGTCGGTCTGGACATCTACCGGCGCATGCGGATCCGGGTGCACACCCTGGACGGCGAGGAGGCCGCCTGGGTGTACGTGCTCAACGGCTACGAGGGCGGGCTGCCCTCGGCGCGGTACCTGGGCGAGATCGCCGACGCCGCCGAATCGGCCGGCGCCCCGCACGACTACGTGATGGAACTCCGCAAGCGCCCCTGCTGACCTCCACGCCTCCCCGACCGGCCCTCGACCGACCGAGGCCGGACCGGGACCACGGGGGGCGTTTCGGCGGAAACGACAAGGCAACGATCCGAACACCGTGAGCTGTGCCATCTACGCGCGTAGGCGATAAGCGGCTACGCTCGTCAGCGTGAACGCATCTGTTACCGACCCCTTCGCCGACGCCGACGCCGCCGCCACCCGCCTGCGCGAGCTGACCGGCGTCGATTCCCACGATGTCGCCCTCGTCATGGGCTCCGGCTGGGCCCCCGCCGCCGAGGCGCTGGGCGCGCCCGAGGCCGAGTTCCCGGTCACCGAACTGCCCGGCTTCCCGCCCCCGGCCGTCGAGGGCCACGGCGGCAAGATCCGCTCGTACAAGATCGGCGACAAGCGCGCGCTGCTCTTCCTCGGCCGGACCCACTACTACGAGGGCCGCGGCGTCGCCGCCGTCGCGCACGGCGTCCGCACCGCCGTCGCCGCCGGCTGCAAGACCATCGTCCTGACCAACGGCTGCGGCGGTCTGCGCGAGGGCATGAAGCCCGGCCAGCCCGTCCTGATCAGCGACCACCTCAACCTGACGGCCACCTCGCCGATCGTCGGCGCGAACTTCGTGGACCTCACCGACCTGTACTCGCCGCGCCTGCGCGCCATGTGCAAGGAGATCGACGCGAGCCTGGAGGAGGGCGTCTACGTCCAGTTCCCCGGCCCGCACTACGAGACCCCGGCCGAGATCAACATGATCCGCGTGATGGGCGCCGACCTGGTCGGCATGTCCACCGTGCTGGAGGCCATCGCCGCCCGTGAGGCCGGCGCCGAGGTCCTGGGCATCTCCCTGGTCACCAACCTGGCGGCCGGCCTGTCCGGCGAGCCGCTGAACCACGAAGAGGTCCTCCAGGCCGGCCGCGACTCGGCCTCCCGCATGGGCACGCTGCTGACGCAGGTCCTCGCCCGCATCTGATCGACGTACGAGAGGGAAGGCGGAAGCAGTGCAGGAACAGGCACAGGCACAGGACGACCTGATCACCCGGGCTCGCGCCTGGCTGGCCGAGGACCCGGACCCGGAGACGGCGGCGGAGCTCGCCACCCTCGTCGAGGCCGGTGACACCGCGGAGCTCGCGGACCGTTTCTCCGGCACGCTGCAGTTCGGCACCGCCGGTCTGCGCGGCGAGCTCGGCGCGGGCCCGATGCGGATGAACCGCGCCGTGGTCATCCGGGCGGCGGCGGGCCTGGCGGCCTACCTGAAGGCCCAGGGCCACGCCGGCGGCCTGGTCGTCGTCGGTTACGACGCGCGCTACAAGTCGGCGGACTTCGCCCGCGACACCGCCGCCGTGATGACCGGCGCCGGACTGCGCGCGGCCGTCCTGCCCCGGCCGCTCCCCACGCCGGTCCTCGCGTACGCCATAAGGCACCTGGGCGCCGTCGCCGGCGTCGAGGTGACCGCGAGCCACAACCCGCCCCGGGACAACGGCTACAAGGTCTACCTCGGCGACGGCTCGCAGATCGTCTCCCCGGCGGACAGCGAGATCGCGGCGGAGATCGCCCAGGTCACCACGCTCGACTCCGTCCCCCGCCCCGGATCGGGCTGGGAGAACCTCGGCGACGAGGTCCTGGAGGCGTACCTGGAGCGTACGGACGCCGTGCTGACCCCCGGGTCCCCGCGGGGCGTGCGGACCGTCTACACGGCCATGCACGGCGTCGGCAAGGACGTGGTCCTGGCCGCCTTCGCGCGCCACGGCTTCCCGACGCCGGTGCTCGTCGCCGAGCAGGCGGAGCCGGACCCGGCCTTCCCGACGGTCGCCTTCCCCAACCCGGAGGAGCCGGGGGCGATGGACCTGTCCTTCGCGAAGGCCGCCGAGGTACAGCCCGACATCGTCATCGCCAACGACCCGGACGCCGACCGCTGCGCGGTGGCCGTCCCCGACAACGGCGGCTGGCGGATGCTGCGCGGCGACGAGGTCGGCGCGCTGCTGGCGGCCCACCTGGTCCACAAGGGCGCGCAGGGCGTCTTCGCGGAATCGATCGTCTCGTCCTCCCTCCTGGGCCGGATCGCGGAGGCGGCCGGCGTCGGCTACGAGGAGACCCTGACGGGCTTCAAGTGGATCGCCCGTGTCGAGGGCCTGCGCTACGGCTACGAGGAGGCGCTCGGCTACTGCGTCGACCCCGAGGGCGTCCGCGACAAGGACGGCGTCACCGCCGCCCTGCTGGTGGCGGAGCTGGCCTCGGTCCTCAAGGAGCAGGGCCGCACCCTGACCGACCTGCTGGACGACCTGGCGATGGAACACGGCCTGCACCACACCGACCAGCTGTCGGTGCGCGTGGAGGACCTGTCGGTCATCGCGAACGCCATGGCCGCGCTGCGCGCCGAACCGCCGGTCTCCCTGGCGGGCCTGCGCGTGGTCTCGGCGGAGGACCTCAACCGGGGCACGGACAAGCTCCCGCCCACGGACGGCCTGCGCTACTACCTGGACGGCGCCTACAAGGCCCGGGTGATCTGCCGCCCGTCGGGCACCGAGCCCAAGCTCAAGTGCTACCTGGAGGTCGTGGTCCCGGTGGCCGAGGCCTCCGACCTGTCGGGCGCCCGCGTCACCGGCCAGGAGATCCTGGACGCGCTCAAAAAGGACCTCTCGGCGGCGATGGGCCTCTAAGCCCCAGCCCCCCTCACGGCCCCCTCAGCCCCGGCTGAGGGGGCCGTCGGCGTTCTTCTGGGCCAGCCCGGCCAGGTGCGCGTCCAACACCGCGCGGCACCGCGCGGGCCCCAGCAGGTCGGGGTGGAGCACCGCGCTCAGGCAGAGCCCGTCCAGCAGCGCGGCGAGCCGCTCGGTCTCCAGCGCGGGGTCGAGCCCGGAACGCAACTCCCCGGCGGCCTCCAGCCGCCGCTGACCGGCGGGAAGAACGGAGTTCCGCCCGCCCCGAACCAGAGAAGGACTCCCCAGCCCCTACCCGCACGAAAGGACGACCAGGCCGCCCTCCGGAGCACCCAAGCGCGACAGATCGCGTCTGATCTCGGCGTCCGCCGACCATCCGGGGCTGATCATGAGCCGCTTCCCGTGGAGGCGTCCGCGACCCGCAGCATCACGTCATACGGGGGCGCCCCCGGCCACGGACGCGCGTCGCCCACCTTGCGATACCCCCATGAGCGGTACGCGGCCACGGCCTCTCGGCTGTCCGGGTGGACGTTGAGCAGAACCCGTTCGGCATCGACAGTGGCGAGCAGGGCTTCGTGCAGACGGCGGGCGACGCCCTGGCGACGCCAGGCGGCACGGACGGCCATTTCCATCAGGCCGAAGGTCCGTCGGCCGTCCTCGCGGTGCATCTCCTCGGGCACCCGCTCCGTGAGCTGGTCCCACCAGCCCGCCTGCGGGCCGAGCGCGTAGCCGTACGCCATGCCGACCGGCTCGCCGCCATCAGTCGCCGCCAGGACCCCCCGGAAGGTGCTCTTGCGGGTCCAGGTCCGGAAACGCCGGAAGGCAGCCGACACGTCCGCCTCGGTTTCGGCATAGGGCGGTCCGGCGAACACCTCGGCATAGACCAACCGAAAAGCGTCCTCGACCAACGCCGCAGCCGGCCCGTCGAGCTGTTCGATCTCGATGTGCACTGACTGCCCGTCAGTCACCCGAGGCTGTCCGTGCGCTTGGCCAGCCCCCGGAGTTCATCGGACGCGGTACGTCCTGCGCCGAGCACCAGGTCCCTGATGACCGTGCGAGCCGCGATGTGGTTACGGATCATCTCCGGTGCCAGTTCTTCGGCGCGCAGCAGGCAGTCGAGCGAGTCCGCGTACTGGCGCCGCTGCGCGTGGGCCCGGCCCATGTCCATCAGCAGACGGGCCTGCCTCTCGACGGACAGGCCGTCCGTACGGAGTCCCTTGGAAAGGTCGAGCGCCTCACCCGCGTCGCCGAGGTCGACTGCGGTCGAGACGGCCTGGATCTCCACATTCGTCGGACCGAATTCGAGGTCGAAGTCGTTGCGGTCCTCACCCAGCCTCCGACCGACCATCCGAGCGGCTTCGATCTGCTGCCGCGCGGAAGACCTTGCTCCCGAGCGGGCGTGCACGAGTGCCAGAACCAGGTGCAGCGATCCCAAGACGGAAAGGTGCTGGGGCGTGGGCTCGCCCGTCCCGGACTGTTCGAGGGCGCTGACGGCCGCGACTGCGGCGTGCTCCGCCTGGTCGAGGTGCTTCAGTCGTACAAAGGCGTGGCACAGGCGGTAGATGCCGGCGAACACGCTCAGCGGATCGCCGGAGAGCTCGGCCTCGCGAATCGCCCGGTCCGCTGCGACCCATGCGGCATCCGCCTCGTGCTGGCGCACGAAAGCCGCGGCAAGGGCCTGGTAGGTCCTCGCCAGGAGATCGTGCAGTTCGGGTCGGTACTCTGCCGGCGCCGTACGGCAGGCCCGCTCCAACTTCGGGAGCACCGCGCTTATCACCGTACTCAGTTCAGCGAACTCGGCGCCGTGAGTGAGTCTCCAGATCGCGTCCACCGATGACCGGAGCCCCGGGAGGACGTCGGGCTGGAAGTCCTGGCGCGGAGCCATGAGGACATCGAGCGCGGGATGCCCGGAGAGGACCAGCCGGGCCCGGTCGAGGTCGTTGGTCTCCGCCCCCAGCGGCGTCGCGGCCTCGGCGGGCGCAGGGGCACTGGGCTGAAGTACCTGGAGCGGCACACCAAGACCATCGGCAAGCAGCCGCAACACGTCCAAGCGGTTGACCGGCTGGATGCCGCGCTCGACCTGTGACAGCCAGCTCGCGGTACGGCCGATGGCCGAGGCGAGTTCTCCCTGCGTCATGCCCTTCTGCTTGCGCAGATCGGCCACTCGCACCCCAAAGACGCGCCGCTCCTCGGAACTCACTGCCGTGCCGCCACCTTTCCGCCGATCACGTCGAGAAACGTGACCTCGACACCGGCAAGGTACTGGTCCCGCTGGGCAAGGAAGTGCTTGGTGTGCGGCTGTGCTTCGTGGGTGTCGAACGCGGCGCGGTCCGCGTACAGCTCGTAGAACACCCGGACCAGGGGCTCCCCCTCCGGCACGTGCGCCACATAGGTCAGCGTGCCCGGCTCCTCGCTCTTGATGCTCTCCAGAGTGGTCGCGCACAGCTCGTCGAATGCCCTCGCGGCTTCCTGATCGCGCAGTGAGAAGCGCACGACCAGGCCGAATCCCTCGCTCATGCGTGCTCCTTTCGAGTCGCAGACAGTCTCGCAGACACACAGTGATCCTACGAGTAACAGATTCTCTTGATTCACAGAAACGCTGCGAGTACCTTCGTAGTCACACTGCTACCTAACGTGAGCAAGCAAGGGGTGCGCATGCGCCAGATCTCCGTAGAAGCCGAAGACAGCCGGGCGGCCACGACGGTCGAGCCCAGCACGGACCTGCTCGACCGCGCCGCACGTACCGGCTGGGAGCGCTTCCTCGGCACCTTCGAGGGGACGTCCGATGAGTGAGCAGTACGAGTACGTCCCCCACCGCCTCCTGCACCGCCGCGTCCGCGACATCGCGTCCGGTACCGAAGGCGAGTTGATGGCCGTGGTCAACGAGAACGTCTCCGACACCGGAGCCGAGCGGTGGACGCGGCTGGCGTACATCCGCGACCCGTCCGGTCTCGAACTCACCACCGCAGTGGCCAACATCGTGCCCGCCGACTACATCGACACCCTGGAAGCCACCCTCAACCGCCGGTGGCCTGCGAACTGACCACGATCAGCCCCGGACGGTCGCCGGACGCCGAGCCGTGCGAAGCCCGTAGCGATCTGGCGCGCCGGGTGCTCCGCAGGACGGTCCGGTCGTCGTTTCGTGCGGGGAGGCCGTCCCCGGGCCCGGATCGACGGCACATCGGCCCGGTGTCGGGCGTGCCAGGCCGCAGGCGGCCCGTCGGTTCGCTGATGCGGCCGCTCCTGCCGCTCGTCCCCCGTGACCGTCCTTCTGGGGGCTTCCCGACAGTCTTTGGCATTCCGCGACGGGTCGGTCGGTCAAGGGTGGCCGAAGGCCATCGCGAAGCGACGCGACCGAAGGGAGCGCCCTTGACGGGCCGGCACGGCGCGGAAGGACAGTGAGACTGGCGGGAAACCCCCAGCCCCTCCCTGATGCCGCCCGGCCGGGGTCCCGCACCCGCGGACCCCGCCCCGCACCCGGGAGGCGGGTGGGCAGGCGCCGCAAAACGGGGAAGGCCGGGCCGGGGCGGGGTCGATGGGGAAAAGCCGGCCCGCGTCACGGGGCGGCATTCAGCCCCGCTCCCCTCAAGGCCTCGGCGACCCCGACGGTGACGCCGAAGGACGTACCAGCTCCCCCAGGGTCGGGACCGACTCCGGGCGGGAGCGGACCGCCTCCGTGCACTCCCACGCGCGCGGCGGGTCCGCGTCGGGGCCGCCCAGGACCACCGGCCCCGGCCCCGCCGACACCGCGTCGCTCGCCGCCAGGGTGCACACCACCTGCGACAGCGCCACCGGCTGCAGGTCCTCCGGCTTGCGGCTGAGGCGCAGCGTCCCCGCCGGGTCGCCCTGCCGCGTCGGGGCGACCGACAGCCCGTCCGGGACCACGGTGGTGAAGCCCGCGTCCCGTTGCTCCCCGGACGGCTGCTTCTCCAGCGCCTCCAGCAGCGCCTGCGCGACCAGCGCCACGGGGTCGCGCCCGGACCGCTTCTCGGGCGCCGGAACGACCCGCTCCACGCCGACCAGCTGCGAACCGCACACCAGCTCCACCGTGGCCCGAAAGCCCTGCACCCCGCTCTCGCCGGCCGGCTGCGCCGGGGTGTCGCAGGACACCCGGGACGGCGCCGCGCCCACGTCCACCGGCACCGTCGTCGCCCGGATCCCGCAGCCGGACAGCACGAGCAGCGCGGCCAGCCCGCCCAGCGTCGCCGGTTTGCTACGCGTCCACGTCATCCGGGATCACCTTCCCCACGTCCATCGGCAGCCGCAGGGTGAAGACGGCCCCGCCGTCCGCACCGTTCTCGGCCGTGATGTCACCGCCGTGGATGTGCGCGTTCTCCATCGCGATCGACAGGCCCAGCCCGCTGCCGTCCGACTTCGGCCGGGACGCGCTCGCCTTGTAGAAGCGGTCGAAGACGTGCGGGAGCACCTCCTCGGGGATGCCGGGACCGTTGTCCCTGACCGCGATCACCAGCTGCTCCCCCTCCACGGCCACCGACACCCGCACCGGCGAGCCGCCGTGCTTGAGGGCGTTGCCGATCAGGTTGGCCAGGATCACGTCGAGCCGGCGCGGGTCGAGCCGCGCCACGATCCCGCGCCCGGCGTCGAGTTCGACCGCGTCCAGCCAGGCACGGGCGTCGATGCAGGCCGTCACCTGGTCGGCGACGTTCACGTCGTCCAGCACCAGGCGCGCCGTACCCGCGTCGAAGCGGGTGACCTCCATGAGGTTCTCCACCAGGTCGTTCAGCCGCCGCGTCTCGCTCACGACCAGCCCCACCGCCGGCGCGATCATCGGATCGAGGTCCTCGACCTCCTCCTCCAGCACCTCGGCCACCGCGGTCAGCGCCGTCAGCGGCGTGCGCATCTCGTGCGACATGTCCGCCACGAACCGCCGGCTCGCCTCCTCGCGCGCGCTCATGTCGGCGACCTTCTTCTCCAGCGCCTCCGCCGTCTTGTTGAAGGTGTGCGCCAGGTCGGCGAGTTCGTCGGTGCCCGACACTTCCAGCCGGTGGTCCAGCTCACCCTCGCCGAGCCGGCGCGCCGCGTCCCCGAGCCGCTGTACGGGCTTGAGCACGGTCCGCGCCGCCGCCTGCGCGAGCAGCGCCGAGCCGAGCAGCGCCAGACCCGTCGCGATGGTCAACGACCAGCCCAGGGCGTTGAGGTCGGCCCGTTCCGTGGCGAGCGACTTGTACATGTAGCCCGTCGGTCCGCCGCCCACGATCCGGGTGCCCCCGACCAGGTGCGGGTTCCCGTTCGGCTTCGTCCGCTGCCAGTACATGTGGTACTCGGCGTCGTTGGCGGCCGTCGTCTTCTGCCGGTCGTTCACCGCGTGCTGGAGCGACTTCGGTACGTCGTCCAGCCCGAAGGAGTCCGCCCCGGCGGCGCCGAAGACCTTGCGGCCGTCCTTGCGTTCGTGCACGAGCAGCACGCTGTAGCCGGGACTGCTGCCCGCCATCAGCTCGGCGGTGCGCTGCATCTCCTCCGCGGTCGGGTCGGCGGGCAGCGCCGCGGCCCGGTTCTGCATCTCCTGGCGGAAGTCCCCGAGGGCCGCGTCCTGGGTACGGGTGAGCACCGCCTCGCGGTTGAGCCAGTAGGCGATCCCGGACGCGGAGACCGCGGCCGTCAGTGCGACCAGTGCGAACACCACCAGCAGCCGCAGCCGCAGGCTGGTCCAGCGCCGGCCCGCGAACAGGGCTCTGATCACTGCGGGGAGTCCAGCCTGTAGCCGACACCCCGGACGGTACGGATCAGCGTGGGCGAGGACGGCACTTCCTCGACCTTCGCGCGCAGCCGCTGCACGCAGGCGTCGACGAGACGCGAGTCGCCCAGGTAGTCGTGTTCCCAGACCAGGCGCAGCAACTGCTGGCGCGAGAGCGCCTGGCCGGGCCGGCGGCTGAGCTCCAGCAGCAGCCTCAGCTCGGTCGGGGTCAGCTGGAGGTCCTCGCCGTTCTTCGTCACCGTCATCGCGGCCCGGTCGATGACCAGGGAGCCGAACACGGCGGAGTCGCTCGCCTCGCGCTCACCGCGGCGCAGCACGGCCCGGATCCGGGCGTCGAGCACCCGGCCCTGGACGGGCTTGACCACGTAGTCGTCGGCACCCGACTCCAGGCCCACGACGACATCGATGTCGTCGCTGCGGGCCGTGAGCAGGATGATCGGCAGCTGGTCGGTGCGGCGGATCCGCCGGCACACCTCGAAGCCGTCGATCCCGGGCAGCATCACATCCAGCACGATCAGGTCCGGCCGCTGCTCGCGCAGCAGTTTCAGGCCGTCCTCTCCCGTCGCCGCGGTGGCCACACGGTGGCCCTGGCGTGACAGGGAAAGTTCGAGGGCCGTGCGGATGGCGTCGTCGTCCTCGATCAGCAACAGGAAAGGCACGCGCTCATTCTGTCCCATCGGCCGTCGGGACTCGACCGTCGTGCGTGCCGGATCCGGCCGCGGGTGGCTGTGACAGGCCTGTGACAGTCGAAGGACACCCCGGTTATGTCGGGCGGGCAGGCTTCTGTCATCGAAGCACGGACCGAAGCAGACTCCACGACGGGGGGCGCGAGATGAACACGCTGCACAGCACCACGACCAGCGCGGTTGTCACGCGGCTGCACGATGTGAACCGCCGGGCGGGTGTCCGTAACGTGACGGTCGCCCGTCCGCGGCCGGCACACATCACAGCCATTGACGCGAACCAGTACCAGGCGGTTCCCGCACCGCGCACCCCGTCCTCCACCTCGGAGGCGGAGTTCACGGCGTACGTCCAGGAGCGGCGGGCCGCGCTCTACGCGACGGCCTTCCACCTCACCGGCGACCGCCACGAGGCCGAGGACCTGCTGCAGAGCGCGCTGTTCTCCACGTACCGCGCCTGGGACCGGATCAGCGACAAGGCGGCCGTCGGCGGCTACCTGCGGCGCACGATGACGAACCTGCACATCAGTGCCTGGCGTCGGCGCAAGCTGAACGAGTACCCGACCGAGGAGCTGCCGGAGACGGCCTCCGACACGGACGCGATGCGCGGCACGGAACTGCGCGCGGTGCTGTGGCAGGCGCTGGCCCGGATCCCGGAGCCGCAGCGCACGATGCTGGTGCTGCGCTACTACGAGGGCCGCACCGACCCGGAGATCGCGGAGATCCTGGGCATCAGCGTCGGCACCGTGAAGTCGAGCATCTGGCGGTCGCTGCGGCGGCTGCGGGACGACGAGGCGCTGAGCTTCGGGCGGGACGAGGCGGAGTCCTTCGGGGAGCTCGTCGCGTAACGGCCATAGACCAAGCGGTCGGGGGGCCCGTCCCGCGGGGGTGGGGCGGGGGCCGCGGGGGGAGAAGAGGCGGGATCAAACGGCCGGGGGGCCGTGCGATCCCGCCTTTTCATTTCTCCACGCGCTTCGGGCCGGGGTGTTCGCCGTATCAGGCCGGGGTGTTCGCCGTGCGGTGGCGGCCGGCCGCCGCGGCGGCGAGACGGCCGAGGGCCTCGTCACGGGCGCAGGCGTACGCGCCGAGCGCGACGTGCCGCGCCACGATGCCCCGCTCGGCCCGCATCAGCCGCCAGCCCCTGCGCAGCAGGAACGGCATGGACTTGCGCCCCTCCCGGAGGTCACGGGCGAGCCGCCGCCTGAAGGTAGTCGAGGGCCGCCCGCGCAGGCAGATCGCGTCCGCGAGCAGCCCGAGCTGCTGGCAGCGCGCCACGATGTCGGCGGCGAAGATCCCCTCCGCGATGAACAGCGGGGTCCGGTCGATGTCCAGGGCCTCCGCGCCGGTGCGCGAGGAGGTGGCGATGGAGTACTCGGGGACCTCCGTACGACCCGTCGCACAGAGTTCCTCGATGGCGGCGACGGCGGCGTCCGCGTCCCAGGAGAGCGGGGAGTCCCAGTCGATGTCGGAGCTGCCCTCGACCAGCGGGAGGGTCGGGTCCGTCCCCTCCTTGTAGAAGTCGTCCAGGCGCAGTACGGGCAGGCCCGAGCGGGCCGCGAGCGAGGACTTGCCGGATCCCGAGGGACCGGTCAGCAGGACGACGCGCGTGGGAAGGGGAGATGAACAGCTCACAGGACACCAGTGTGCGGCATGACCCGGCGTATCAACACACCGCGGACAGCCGCTGCGACGACCCTCACACCGTTCGGCGGTTGGAAACCGGCCGACGCTCTCGGCTACGCTGCGTGCGCACGCGACTACGACCACAGGCGGGAACCCATGGCACGTCACGCAGCCTCCGACCCTTCGCCGAAGCGGCTCCGCGCCGCCGGCCTGACCCTCTCCATGGCCGGCGCGGCCCTGGCGATGGCGGCAGGCGCCGCACAGGCCGGGGAACTCGACGTCCCCGCGGCCGTGGCGGGGGTCGCCAATCCGCTCGGGAACCTGAAGGTGAACCCGCTGGCGCACACCGGCGTGGACCCCCTGGACAACGGCGTGGCCACGAAGGTGGCCGATTTCCCCTCGGTCGGCACGGGGATGGTCACCGGAATCCTGACGCAGGGCCCGTCGGTGAAGGAGATCCCGACGGCCGCCGTGTCCTCCCTGCTTTCCCCGGTCCTGCCGAAGTAACTTCCGCAGCCCCCACGGTCGGCTGAGCCGAAGGGGCCGACCTCCGCAGCCCCCACGGTCGGCTGAGCCGAAGGGGCCGCGTCGGCGAAGGCGGGCGAGCGCCCGGAGGGATTCGCGAGGAACGAGCGAATCCCGAGGACGCACGCCCGCCTGGAGCCGACATCGGCGGGCCCGGAGGCGAAGCCGACCTAGTAAGAGCTGCCGCCCGCGCCCAGGGAGCCCGTCGGGTGCCAGACCGTCTTCGTCTCCAGGAAGGCGGTCATGCGCGCGGTGCCCGGGTCGGCGTTCCAGTCGTCCACAGGCTGTGGACGCAGGACGCGCTTGAGGTTGTCCGCCGCCGCGATCTCCAGCTCCTTGGCCAGGGCCGCGTCGGCACCCGCCAGGTCGATCGCGTTGACGTCCTGGTGGGAGGCCAGGTGGGGGCCCATCTCGCCGGCCTTGCCGGAGAGGATGTTGACCACGCCGCCCGGCAGGTCGGAGGTGGCCAGCACCTCGCCCAGGGACAGGGCGGGGAGCGGGGACTTCTCCGAGGCGATGACCACGACGGTGTTGCCGGTGGCGATCACCGGGGCGATCACCGAGACCAGGCCCAGGAACGACGAGTCCTGCGGGGCCACGACCGTGACGACGCCCGTCGGCTCCGGGGTGGAGAGGTTGAAGAACGGGCCCGCGACCGGGTTGGCCCCGCCCACGATCTGGCCGATCTTGTCCGTCCAGCCCGCGTACCAGACCCAGCGGTCGATGGCCGCGTCGACGACCGCGCCGGCCTTCGACTTGGACAGGCCCTCGGCCTCGCCGACCTCGCGGACGAACTGCTCGCGGCGGCCCTCCAGCATCTCGGCGACGCGGTAGAGGATCTGGCCGCGGTTGTACGCGGTCGCGCCCGACCAGCCGCCGAAGGCCTTGCGGGCGGCGACGACCGCGTCACGGGCGTCCTTGCGGGAGGACAGCGGGGCGTTGGCCAGCCAGTTGCCCTTGGAGTCCGTCACTTCGTACACCCGGCCGCTCTCGGAGCGGGGGAACTTGCCCCCGACGTACAGCTTGTAGGTCTTGAAGACGCTCAGACGCCCGGCGGGGGAACCGCCCTTTTCGACACTTCGCTCAGACATCGAGGTAGCCCTCCAGGCCGTGGCGGCCGCCCTCGCGGCCGAAGCCCGACTCCTTGTAGCCGCCGAAGGGCGAGGTCGGGTCGAACTTGTTGAACGTGTTGGCCCAGACGACACCCGCGCGGAGCTTGTTCGCGACCGCGAGGATGCGCGAGCCCTTCTCCGTCCAGATGCCGGCGGACAGGCCGTACTGGCTGTTGTTGGCCTTGGCGACGGCCTCGTCCGGGGTGCGGAACGTCAGCACGGACAGCACCGGGCCGAAGATCTCGTCGCGGGCGACGGTGTGCGCCTGGGTGACGTTCGTGAAGAGCGTCGGGGCGAACCAGAAGCCGGCGGACGGGAGCTCGCACGCGGGGGACCAGCGCTCGGCGCCCTCGGCCTCGCCGGTCTCGGCGAGCGCGGTGATCCGGGCGAGCTGCTCGGCGGAGTTGATCGCGCCGATGTCGGTGTTCTTGTCGAGCGGGTCGCCCAGGCGCAGCGTGGAGAGGCGGCGCTTGAGGGAGTCCAGCAGCTCGTCGTGGATCGACTCCTGGACCAGCAGGCGGGAGCCCGCGCAGCAGACCTGGCCCTGGTTGAAGAAGATGCCGTTGACGATGCCCTCGACGGCCTGGTCGATGGGCGCGTCGTCGAAGACGATGTTGGCGCCCTTGCCGCCCAGCTCCAGGGTGACCTTCTTGTCGGTGCCGGCGACGTGGCGGGCGATCTTCTTGCCCACGGCGGTCGAGCCGGTGAAGGCGACCTTGTTGACGTCCGGGTGCTCGACGAGGGCCGCGCCCGCGTCGCCGTAGCCGGTGAGGATGTTGACGACGCCCTTGGGCAGGCCCGCCTGGCGGCAGATGTCCGCGAAGAACAGGGCCGAGAGGGGGGTCGTCTCCGCCGGCTTCAGCACGACCGTGTTGCCGGTGGCGAGCGCCGGGGCGATCTTCCACGCGAGCATGAGGAGGGGGAAGTTCCAGGGGATGACCTGGCCGGCCACGCCGAGGGGGCGCGGGTTGGCTCCGTAGCCCGCGTGGTCGAGCTTGTCCGCCCAGCCCGCGTAGTAGAAGAAGTGCGCGGCGACGAGCGGGAGGTCCGCGTCGCGGGTCTCCTTGATCGGCTTGCCGTTGTCCAGGGTCTCCAGGACGGCCAGCTCGCGGCTGCGCTCCTGGATGATCCGGGCGATGCGGAAGAGGTACTTGGCGCGCTCGGAACCGGGCAGCGCGGACCACTTCTCGAAGGCCCTGCGGGCGGCCTTCACGGCGCGGTCGACGTCGGCGGCGCCGGCCTGGGCGACCTCGGCGAGGACTTCCTCGGAGGACGGGGAGATGGTCTTGAAGACCTTGCCGTCGGCGGCCTCGGTGAACTCGCCGTCGATGAAGAGCCCGTAGGAGGGGGCGATGTCGACGACCGAGCGGGACTCGGGGGCCGGTGCGTACTCGAAAAGGGATGCCATGGTGATCAGTCCACCGTCACGTAGTCGGGACCGGAGTAACGCCCGGTGCTCAGCTTCTGGCGCTGCATGAGCAGGTCGTTCAGCAGGCTGGAGGCGCCGAAGCGGAACCACTCGTTGGTCAGCCAGTCCGCGCCCGCGGTCTCGTTGACCAGGACCAGGAACTTCAGCGCGTCCTTGGTGGTCCGGATGCCGCCGGCCGGCTTCACGCCGATCTGGATCCCGGTCTGCGCCTTGAAGTCGCGGACGGCTTCGAGCATCAGCAGCGTGTTGGCCGGGGTGGCGTTGACGCCGACCTTGCCGGTGGAGGTCTTGATGAAGTCGGCGCCCGCGAGCATGCCGATCCAGGAGGCGCGGCGGATGTTGTCGTAGGTCGACAGCTCGCCGGTCTCGAAGATCACCTTGAGCCGGGCGGCGGTGCCGTCCTCGCGGACGCACGCCTCCTTGACGGCCTTGATCAGCTCGTACGTGTCCAGGTAGCGGCCGGCGAGGAAGGCGCCACGGTCGATGACCATGTCGATCTCGTCGGCGCCGGCGGCGACGGCGTCACGGGTGTCGGCGAGCTTGACGGGCAGCGCCGCGCGGCCGGCCGGGAAGGCGGTGGCGACGGAGGCGACCTTGACGTCGGCGCCGTTCAGGCCGGCCTTGGCGGTGGCCACCATGTCGGGGTAGACGCAGACCGCGGCGGTCATCGGCGTGCTGCGGTCGGTCGGGTCGGGGTTGACGGCCTTGGCGGCGAGCGCCCGCACCTTGCCCGGGGTGTCCGCACCCTCAAGCGTGGTCAGGTCGATCATCGAGATGGCCAGGTCGATGGCGTACGCCTTGGCCGTCGTCTTGATCGAGCGGGTGCCGAGCGAGGCCGCGCGGGCCTCCAGGCCGACTGCGTCTACGCCGGGCAGCCCGTGCAGGAAGCGGCGCAGCGCGCTGTCGGACGTCGTCACGTCAGCGAATGCGGTGAGGGTGGTGGGCATGGTCACCACATGAGCATATCTACGCGCGTAGCTGCCTGTCACCCCCCTCGCGCACATCTGCGCGTGACATCCGTCATCGGTGCGCCCGGCCGGGCGTACGGCACAATCGGCGGCATGACTACGCCCTCCCCCCACGAGCCGGTCTACGCCGACCGCGTCTACCGCTCCCCCATGGCCGTCGTCACCGGGGTGGTGCTGCTGGCCCTGATCGCCTGGCTGTGCGGGGACGCCGTCGTGCGCGGCGAGGGGGGCGCCCGCTGGGTCGGGCTCGCCATCGCACTGTTCGCCGTACCGCTGACGGTCGCCTTCACCCTGCGGCCGGCCGTGTTCGCCAACGACGACCGGATGCGGGTGCGCAACCCCTTCCGCATCATCGAGCTGCCCTGGGGGGCCGTGGACGCGGTGCGCGCCGGGTACTCGGCGGAGGTGCTCGCGGAGGGGTCGAAGTACCAGCTCTGGTCGGTGCCGGTGTCGCTGCGCGAGCGCAAGAAGGCGAGCCGCAAGTTCAGCCGCCGTGATGCGCTGGGCGGCAAGGGGCTCGGGCAGGACGGCGGCGCGGGCGCCGCGGGCGCGGCCGGTCCCGAGCGGGCCGCCGCCGACCAGGTCGTGGACGAGCTGCGTGAGCTCGCCGAGCGCGGGGCCGCGCGGCCCGGGGCGCAGGGCTCCGTCTCCGTGAAGTGGGCCTACGAGATCATCGCTCCCACCGTGGTCGGCGCGGTAGCGCTGATCGTCCTGCTCGCCACGGGCTGAGCCGGCGCGCGATCAGCGAATTGCGTCACTCCCCCGGCAGGTCCGGAACCGGCGCCGCCGGGGGGTGCGTCCTCCCGGGTGTGCACCGTCTTGAGGGCAGCGGCAGCGCCGCCACCGCCACACAGTTCCCGCTCCGGCTCCGCCTCCTGAGCGGGGCCCTGCTGGCCGCTCATCTGGTCCTCGTCGGGTGGCTGACCCTGCGCCCGCTGGACGTCCCCTGGGCGGCGGCGGCGAACCTGGACTTCCTGGAGGGCATCCGGGCGGACCTCGCCTACGGGCCGCTGGAGGCCGCGCGGCGGATCGGCGAGGGGGTGGCCCTGCTGGCCCCGCTGGGGGCGCTGCTGCCGCTGGCCGGCGGCCGGCTCACCCACTCGTCGCTGGGCGCGTGGTCCTCGCTGGCGCGTACGACGGCCGCCACGGTGCTGATCTCCCTGAGCATCGAGATGCTCCAGAGCGCGGTCCCGGGCCGGGTCGTGGACGTGGACTCGCTGCTGCTGAACACCCTCGGGGTGGTCCTCGTCCACCTCGCCGTGCTGCCGGCCCTGAGGGCCCGGATGCGGCGCTCGCTGCGGCCTCAGGGGTCCACCCCGAGAATTACCAGGGTCGGCCTCGCCCCTTGGGCCGAGGTCCTGTCGGCGGTACCGCGGGAGTATTGAGACATCGCACGGGACACGGGATTCCGAGCGGTTCCGATACGAAAGTCCCGCTACGAAGGAGACAGACCATGAGCGCGATGACCCGCCCCCGTGACGGACGGATGATCGGTGGCGTCTGCGCCGGCCTCGCGCGCCGCTTCGGAATCAAGACGCGGACGATGCGCATCATTTTCGTGCTCTCGTGCCTGCTGCCCGGCCCGCAGTTCCTGATCTACCTGGCGCTGTGGCTGCTCATGCCGAACGAGAAGTCCTCTTCCGCCACCGGTTCGGCGCGGACCGCCTGGTAGTCCGGGCCGCGGCGGCCCCGGCCGCCGGGGTGGTCCCGCCCCGGTCCCCGGCGGGCCCGGGAGGAATCCGAACGGAATCCCAACGGAATCCGAGCGGAATCCCAGCGGCGCTCAGCGCGCCTTGCGGACCTTCTCCAGCTGCTTGTCGGCCACTTCCTGCGGGACCAGCACCTTCTTGTCGGCGGAGGCCACGTTGAGGGCCATCAGACGCACGACCCGGTCCCCCTCGCGCACGACGACCAGGTGGACCTGCGCCGAGACGCCCGCGGCGGC
Source organism: Streptomyces sp. M-16 (assembly GCF_052114405.1). NCBI lineage: Bacteria > Bacillati > Actinomycetota > Actinomycetes > Kitasatosporales > Streptomycetaceae > Streptomyces > Streptomyces sp. M-16. Next base: position 34,486 of record NZ_JBFRER010000036.1, read on the forward strand.
GGCCGTCGTGGTCCAGCTGACGCTCTCGTCGCCATCGGCCTTGTAGGGGGTCGCCTTCACGTCGCGGTAGCTGCCGGTCTGCTTCTGGACGGTGGCGGTGAAGCCCGCGCCGCAGGCCGCAACGGCCTCGCGCAGCCGGGAGAGGACCCGCTTGGCGTCGCTCTCGCCGTAGGAGCTGACGGAGGCGGAGACCGCGAGCCCGGCCTGCTTCTGCGAGCCGACGCCGCGGTTGACGGTCTCGTGCGCCGCCGGGTCCGGCTTGTCGCCCATGACGTCGGCGAGGGGCTGGCAGGCCTTCTTGTCCGCCTGCGGCTGGCCGTCGGGGGCGTTCGGGTTCTTGCCCTGCGCGGAGATCTGATAACCGGCCAGGTCGCCCTGCTGGAGGGCGGCCGCCTCCAGGGTGGCGTCCTTCGCCTTGGGCGCGGCGGAGACGGCCGGGGCGCCGGAGGCACCCGGGGCGGGGGCCGCCGCGGAACCCTTCGGGTCCGGGGACTTGCCCGCTGCGGGGGCCGGTGATCCACTGCACCCCACCGCCGCGAGGAGCAGGCAGGGAACCAGTGCGACCATCGTCGCTCGTGCCTTCATGCGCATGACCTAGACCTCATACCCCGTGCGTCGGCGGGCAGTTGGTGGCGATCGTGGCACACCGCGCGGCGGAGTACACACCCGTTCGAGGGGGTGTGCGTCCGCCGCACGCGCGTGCGCATCGCGGCAGCGTCAGCCGCCGAGGCCGTTCAGGGCGCCGGTGGCCGGGGCCAGGCCGCCGAGCAGGTTGGTGACCGGGGCGGTCGGGTCGGAAGACTGCTGACCGTCCTGGCCGTGCTCGGTCTGGTTCGTGAGCGAGCTGGTGGCCCCCGTGACGGTGCCGAGGGCGTCCGTCAGGTTGGCGGCCGGCAGCCCGGCGGCGGAGGCGGTACCGGCAGCGCCCGCGGCGAGGGCGGCTCCGACGACAGCGAGACCGAGGGACTTGGCAGCTGACAGCTTCATGAATTGTCCTTGCGACGGGGAATTGAGCGGCTCCGCAAGCTAGTCACTTCAAACCCCCGGCCGCAAACATCAGTCAATATGAGAAAGCGCCCGGGAGCTGGTGCTCCCAGGCGCTTTCCGTGCGTTATCCCGTGGCCTAGGCCGATACGGTTCCGCTGGTCGAAGCGGTCTGACGGAACAGCCACTCGGACTTCAGCTCCGCATAGCCCGGCTTGATCACGTCGTTGATCATCGCCAGTCGTTCATCGAAAGGAATGAACGCGGACTTCATCGCATTGACGGTGAACCACTGCATGTCGTCGAGCGAGTAGCCGAAGGCCTCGACCAGGTGCTCGAACTCGCGGCTCATGCTGGTGCCGCTCATCAGCCGGTTGTCGGTGTTGACCGTCAGACGGAAGTGCAGCTTGCGCAGCAGACCGATCGGGTGCTCGGCGTACGAGGCGGCCGCGGCCGTCTGCAGGTTCGAGCTCGGGCACATCTCCAGGGGGATGCGCTTGTCCCGGACGTACGAGGCCAGGCGGCCCAGCTTCACCGAGCCGTCCTCGGCGACCTCGATGTCGTCGATGATCTTCACGCCGTGGCCGAGCCGGTCGGCGCCGCACCACTGCAGGGCCTGCCAGATCGACGGCAGGCCGAAGGCCTCGCCCGCGTGGATCGTGAAGTGGTTGTTCTCGCGCTTGAGGTACTCGAACGCGTCGAGGTGACGGGTGGGGGGGAACCCGGCCTCGGCACCGGCGATGTCGAAGCCGACCACGCCGTTGTCGCGGTAGCGGTTGGCCAGTTCGGCGATCTCCAGCGCGCGGGCCGCGTGCCGCATGGCCGTCAGCAGCGCCCCGACGCGGATGCGGTGGCCGTTGGCCTTGGCGCGGCGCTCGCCCTCGCGGAAGCCGTGGTTGACCGCCTCGACGACCTCTTCGAGGGTCAGGCCGGCTTCCAGGTGCTGCTCCGGGGCGTAGCGGATCTCGGCGTACACGACGCCGTCCTCGGCCAGGTCCTCGGCGCACTCCGCGGCGACCCGGAACAGGGCCTCCTTGGTCTGCATGACCGCGCAGGTGTGCGCGAAGGTCTCCAGGTAGCGCGGGAGGGAGCCGGAGTCGGCGGCTTCGCGGAACCAGATGCCCAGCTTGTCGGCATCGGTCTCGGGAAGGTTCTCGTAGCCGACCTCGCGGGCCAGCTCGATGATGGTCCCGGGGCGCAGCCCACCGTCGAGGTGGTCGTGCAGGAGCACCTTCGGGGAGCGGCGGATCTGATCCGGGGTGGGCAGGTTGGGGGTCTCGCTCGTCATCTGCGCACTCTAGCTCCTACGCGCGTAGAGCGCCGGTTGGCGCAGGGGGTCGATATGTAACAGAGACCGTACGGACGGGTGGCGTACACCTGTCAGTCTGAGACTGTTCCGCCATGGCACAGCATGCGCCGCCGGCGCGCGGGGCCCGTCTGGGGCGGGCGGCCGGCGCGAACGGCTCGGGTTCGACGGTCAGTGGTGTGGTCCTCCTGCTTCCCGGAGCGTCCAGATTCTCCCCCGGTCCGGTGCGTCCGCTCGCGCGGGCACTGGCCCGGGCGGGCGGACGGGACGGGCTGGTCGCGCACACCGTGGCGCACGGCGCGGGCTCCCGGGAGGAGGCCGCGCGGTGGGCGGTGGACGAGGCGGTACGGCTCTACGGGGACGTCCCCGTGTGCCTGGCCGGCTACTCCGCGGGCGGCGGGGCGGCCCTGCGGGAGGCGGGGCACGATGCCGTCAACTCGGTGCTGGCGCTCGCCCCTTGGCTGACGGAGGCCGCGCGCGAGGCCTCCCCTGAACCGGTGAAACAGCTCGCGGGCCGCCACGTGCTGATCGTGCACGGCACGAACGACGCGCGCAGCGACCCGGAGGCCTCCTTCCGGCTGGCGGCGCGGGCCAAGAAGGCGAATCGTTCTACCTGCCGGTTCGAAGTGCACTCCGACGGCCACGGGTTGCGGGACCACCAGGCGGAAGTGGTGGCGCTCTGCGTCGACTTCGTCCTCGGGTCGATGTTCTCCGGGCGGTACTCGCGGCCGGTGACCGATGCCCTGGCCGCGCCGCCTCCGCTGGGGCTGCGGATGCCGCTGGCCTCGGGATTCGGGCGGTCCCTGCGGGGCTGAGGCTCCGCTGTCGGACGGGCGGCGCGAGCGTAGAGTGAGGAGTGGACTCGGGGTGGCTCGGGGTGCCTTGCGGGAGGCGATGACCCATGGCCGGACTGGTGCGCAGAAGCTTCGACAGCGCCGACGAGACGCGGCCGTTCGAGGGCGGAAAGGGCAGGCTGGACCTCCTCCAGACCGCCGACGGGCCCGTGGGGCGGGCCGTGTTCGAGCCGGGCTGGAAGTGGTCCGAGCACGTCAAGCCGCTGGCGGGCACCGACAGCTGCGAGGCCGCGCACACCGGGTACGTGGTGAGCGGCCGCATCCAGGTCGTCATGGACGACGGGGAGAGCGGCGAGTACGGCACCGGTGACTTCCTGCAGATCGCGCCCGGACACGACGCCTGGGTGCTGGGGGACGACCCCTGTGTCGTCCTGGACTGGACGGGCTACGGGAGCTTCGCGAAGCCCGCGTCCTGATCCGTCACCCGCCGGGGCGCCCGCCGGATCACCTGCCGGGTCGGTCGGGTCGCCCGTCGAGGAAGACCGGATTGGTGAGCGCCGCCGGGGCGCCCGGCAGCGGCGGGGCGCCCGCGGGATGGCGGACCTCCGCCCGCACGTAGGCCGAGCGCGCCGGCGTGGTGTGCCACTCCACCGGGGCGGGCACCGCGTCGGCCGCGTCGGCCGCCGCGGTGAGGACCACGCCTTGGTCGGTCACCAGCCGCAGCTCGCAGCCCTCGGCGGCGGAGCCGGTCACCGAGAGCCGTACGAGCACGTCCGTGTCCGGGTCGGGGGTGGACAGGCGCCCGCCGATGCCGGCGTGGGCGCCGCGGGGGGTCACGGCGTCGAAGGAGACGGTGACGCGGTCGGACTCCGCGGCGTAGGACCGGCCGGAGCGCAGGCCCGCGAGGACCGCGTCGCGGGTGAGGTCGTCGGCCAGGACGACGGTCTGCGGGGTGCCGACCCGGTCCGGGTCGCGGTGGTGGTCGCTGCCCGCGACGGCCGGGAGCCAGCGCTCGCCGCGGGCGCCGCGCAGGGTGGCGTCCCAGGAGGCCAGCGCGACCTCGTCGTCCGGGGTCCAGGGGCCGTTCCAGACCTCGACCGCGTCGGCCTCGCCGAAGCCGAACTTCCAGGCGCAGCCGATGCAGGTGGCGTGCGGGTGCGCGGGCACGACGAGGCCGCCGGCGCCCCGGATCGTACGGGCGAACCGGCCGAAGCGGTCGTCGCGGGCCCGGTAGCGCCAGTCGACGAAGGTGCCGGGGTCGGTGCCGACGGCCAGGACGTGGCCGGTGCGGGTGGTGACCTCCTCACCGGTGAGGACGAGGAGCTCCGGGGGGACGACGTCGGCCCAGGCGGTGTGCGCGGAGTGGGTGTTGTGGTCGGAGGAGTTGATGAAGTCCAGGCCGGCGGCGCGGGCTAGGGCGGCTATCTCGGCCGGGGTGCGGCGCCCGTCGGAGTGCACGGAGTGGACGTGGCAGTCGCCGCGGTACCAGGCGCGGCCGCGGCCCCGGGCCCGCTGCGGCGGGTAGCGGCGCGGGGCCCCGGGGGCGGCGGGTCCGTAGGAGAACGTCGCGGTGATCTCGTACGGGAGCCCTTGCGGGGCCACCGTGTACGGGCCGAGGAGCAGGTGCCAGCGGCCGGCGTCGATGGGGCCGGGCAGGTAGCCGGGGGTGGCGCCGTCGGTGCGCAGGAAGAACTCCGCGCGGGCGCCGCCGGACCAGCCGCGGAAGCCGTGGCCGCCGAGGGCGGTGCCGCGCGGGTCGAAGATGCCGATGTCGAGGGCGTTGCCGGGGGTGCCGGGCGGCACCGGGGGCTTCTCGTAGGTGTAGGAGACGTGCAACTCGCTTACGCCGGCGGGGACGTCCAGGGGGACTTCGACGAAGTCCGGGGCGCCCGCGGGGATGGTGCCGCGCAGGGTCCTGGTCGTGGGGGCTCCCCCGGTGCCGGTGCCCGTGCCGGTGACGGCGGCGGGGACGTGCGGGGCGGCCGAGGCGGCCGCCAGCAGATCACGTCGGGTCATCGCCATGTCCCCAGGGTGGCCGGGGGAGGTGAATCCCGCGTGGATTCGGTGTGTGGGGCGGGGTCTAGCCGGTGCGCGGGGCCGGGGCGGGGGCGTGGAGGAGGGCGGTGGCCCGGTCCAGGCTGCGGGTGAGGGCGGGGCGGGTCGGACCGGTGGCGAGGACGTACGCGTGGTGGTGGGCGCCGGTGGGGGCCCGGCGGACGGTGGCGTCCGGCGGGACCTGGAGCTGGACGCGCACCACTCCGGGGAGGGCGCGGGCGGCGGCGAGGGCGTCGGCGGCCCCGGCCGGGCCGCCGCCGGGCGGGAAGTCGACGTAGCGCAGGCCCGCGTGGGCGGTGGCGGGCGGTTTGCGGACGGGCGCGGGCAGGCCGAGGCCGGCGGTGAGGGCGTGGGCGAGTACGTCGGTGCCGTGCGCGAGGCGCAGCAGCTGGGTGACCTCCTCGGCGCCGGGGTGGGGGTGCGTCTCGATCAGGCGGGGGCCGCGGGCGGTGAGGACGACCTCGGTGTGGGAGGGGCCGTCGCGGTGGCCGGCCAGGTCGAGCACGCCGCGCACGAGGGCCCGTACGGCTTCGGCGGTGGCGGGGTCGAGGGCCACGGGCGCGTCGTGCCCGGCGGCGGTGGGGGCGTGGGCGGGYGGGCCGGGGTCGGGGGTGGGGGTGGGCAGGCTCCTGGTCCAGCCGAGGACGCGGTGGCGGCCCTGCCGGGAGAGGGTCTGGACGGCGAGTTCGGGGCCTTCCAGGAACTCCTCCACCAGCAGGTCGGTGACCTCGGGGTAGTGCGGGGCGGCGGCCCGCGCGCCGGCCTCGTCGTGGACGACGAGCACGCCTTCGCCGTGGGCGCCGGCTCGGGGCTTGATGACGCAGGGGTAGCCGATGAGGGTGGTGAGGAAGGGGATCAGGGCGGCCCGGCCGCAGCGGGCGAAGGAGACGGGCCGGGCGGGGTGGAGGGTGTTGGCGCGGGCGCGCAGGGTGGACTTGTCCATGAGGGCCGTGACGGCGGAGGCCGGGGTGCCGGGCAGGCCGAGGGCCTCGTTGGCGCGGGCGGCGGCCAGGGCCGTGGCGGGGCCGAAGCCGAAGACGCGGGCCCTGCCGTGGCCGACCTCCGCCAGCCGGGCGACGGCCCCGACCAGACGGGGGTGGTCGCGCCAGTCCGTCCGTACCCGCCGCTCCGCCCCCTCACGGTCGGATGGCACCGATGGATCCGGCGCGACCACCACGGTGCGCGCGCCCGCACGGCGGGCGGCGGCCACCTCGGCGGGACACGGGCCGAGCAGGACCGCCACGGGTCTGTGCCGTGGTCCGGTGGTCGTCCCCTGCTGCCGCATACCGCGCTCCCCCCGTCACGCCGTGCCCCCACTGTGCCGGTCCGGCATATGCCTGAGTCGCCCTTTCAGGCGTCGAGTTGCCGCCTTGCGGGAACACGAGGGGTTTATAAACGGATACACACAGGGACGAATAGGCATATGCCAGTGGATGCCGAGGAAGTCGACCGGGCGGGGGGCGGGGGCGATCTGAGCCCCGCCGCGCGACGCCTCTACGCCTACGCGGTGGAACGGCCGGCCTTCACCGCCGCCGAGGCCACCTCGGCCCTCGGCGTCCGCGCGGGTGCCGCGATCACCGAGCTGGCCGCCGGGCACCTGCTCCAGCGGGCCCCGGGGACGGGTCCGGAGCGGTGGACCGCGGTGGCGCCCCGGGCCGCGGCAGCCCGCGCGCTGGCCCCGCTCGCGCTGCTCGTACGGGAGACCCACGACGAGATGGACCGGCTGCGCGGACGGCTGGAGGCGCTGGTGCCCGCGTACGAGGCGGGGGCCGCGCACCGGGACCTGAGCGGGGCGGGCCGGCTGGAGCTGGTGACGGACCTGGGGGCGGTGCGCGGGCTGATCACGGAGCTGGCGGCGGGGTGCGAGCGGGAACTGCTGACCTCCCAGCCGGGCGGCGGGCGGCCGCAGGAAACCCTGGAGGAGGCGGTCGGGCGGGACGAGTCGCTGCTGGCCCGCGGGGTGCGGATGCGGACGATCTACCAGCACACGGCGCGCTACTCACGGCCGACGGCGGCGTACGTCGAGCGGGTGACGGCGCTGGGCGCGCAGGTGCGGACGCTGGGCGACGGGCTGATGCGGATGCTGATCTTCGACGCGCGGACGGGGCTGATGGCGGTGCCGGACCGGACGGGGGCGGCGCTGGTGGTCCGGGAGCCGAGCGTCGTCCACTTCATGACGGCCGCCTTCGAGCGGTCCTGGCTGGGAGCGCAGCCGTTCGCCACGACGGTGAGTCCGGAGGCGGCCCGGTCGATCTCGGACGAGCTGCGGCAGACGATCGTGCGGCTGCTGTCGGAGGGGCTGGAGGACAAGGTGATCGCGCGCCGGCTGGGGATGTCGGAGCGGACGTGCCAGCGGCACATCGCGGAGATCATGCGGGCGGTGGGCGCCAAGTCCCGCTTCCAGGCCGGGTACCTGCTCTCGGCGGCGGCCGCGGACCACCGCCCCGACCAGGACCCCGGAACCGGCGAACCCCTCCGCTGACGGCGACCGCCCGAACCCGCGGGTCCTCGGCGCCGGGTGCCGCGCGCAGGAGGGGCACGTGCTCTGCGGCGGGCCGCGCGCAGGAGGGGCACGTGCTCTGCGGCGGGCCGCCGGGCCGTCAGGAGCGCTGTTAGCCTGCGGCGATGGGACTGGACATCACCGTGGTCACGGCCGACTGGGAACACCTGGCCCGGATACCGGCCGCCGCGCGCCTGGACGCCCTGACCGACGCCGTGTGCCCGGACTTCTGCTGCGACCGCTGCGAGGAGGCCGACCGCGCCGTGCCGGGCGGCTGGGTGTGGCAGCGGGGGACGCCGTGGTGCGCCGAGTACCGGTTCTTCGGGACCACCGGTACGTACGCCTGGCACTTCCAGTTGGCCGAGGCCTGGGAGGACCTGCGCCCGGCGGCCGCGCCCGCGCTGCGGGAGGCCCTCGACCGTTTCCTGGGCGGCCTGTTCTGGTACGGCCCGGACCGGTGGGCGGGAGCGGAACCGGACGACGGGCCCCGGCCCGCCCCCGGCTTCCCGGGCGACCCGGCACCGTGGCGCCCCGAGGTGCTCGTGCTCGGTTCGCCGGACGAGGTGGCGGCGCTGGCCCGTGCCTGGGAGGCGGCCGCGCCCCGGCTGGAGGAGCTCCGGGAGCCCTTCGCCGCCACGGCCGACCACCGGCCGGCCTGGCTCGGCACCTTCGACGTCACCGGCGCGCTCCTGCGCGAGTGGGGTGAGGTGGTCACGGGGGCCGGGGAGCGCGGCTGGGGGCTGATCGGGCTGCCGTACTGAACGCGGCCGGCTAGGCGGGCGGTTCCAGTTCGGGGATCAGGCGCCCCCGGCGGGACAGCAGGAAGCGCTTGAACTCCGCCACCGGCGGGGTGTCGGGGTGGCCGTCCAGCCAGGCGACGCCGATCTGGCGCACCGCGCGCGGCGCCGTCACCGTCAGCTCCACCACCCCGGGCCGGGGCACGGCGGGCGGCGGCAGCAGGGCCACGCCCAGGCCCGCCGCGACGAGGCCGCGCAGGGTCTCGGCCTCCTCGCCCTCGAAGGCCACCTTGGGGGTGAAGCCCGCCTCCGCGCACAGGTCGTCGGTGATGCGCCGCAGGCCGTAGCCCGCCTCCAGGGTGACGAAGGTTTCCTCCGCGGCCTCGGCGAGCCGGATCCGCTTGCGCACCGCGAGGCGGTGGTCGTCCGGGACCACCAGGCGCAGCCGCTGTTCGTCGAGCCGGCGGGCCACCAGGTCGGGGGCGTCGGGCAGGGGCGAGGTCAGGCAGAGGTCGAGCTCCCCGGCCCGGAGCTTCTCCAGCATGGCCTCGCCGTAGTTCTGGACGAGGGAGAACCGTACGCGCGGGTGGTCGGCCCGGAAGGCGCGGATCAGGCCGGGCACGGTCTCGGGGCCCAGGGTGTGCAGGAAGCCGAAGGCGACCTTCCCGAAGGACGGGTCGGCGTCCTCCTGGACGGAGCCGGCCGCGTGGGCGATGCCGTCCAGGGCCCGTTCGGCGGAGGCGAGGAAGGTGCGGCCGGCCGTGGTGAGGGCGACGGTGCGGCCCTTGCGGGCGAACAGCGTGACGCCCAGGTCCTGTTCGAGGCGGACCATCGCCCTCGACAGGGTGGACTGCGGGACGCCCAGCTCGTGCGCGGCGCGGGTGACGTGCTCGTGCCGGGCGACGGCGGCGAAGTACGCGAGGCGCGGGGCCAGCAGGCGTGTCACGGCCATGTCTTCTTCGTAACGGTTCGTTGACATGTACGCCCCTGAGCTGTGGTGATGCGCGAGTGGATCGATTATCGCGAATTCGTGCATTGGACGCATGAAAAACAGGGGCCTACCTTCGACGTATGCCTCCCGCTCATACCGGGGCACCCGTCACCTCGGGTGCCTCCACCGCGTCGTTCCCGCAGCCCGAAGCCCACTCCCCCGGCCGCCCCGGCTACCGCCGGATGAGCCTCGCGCTCTTCGCCGCCGGACTGGCGACCTTCGCCCTCCTCTACTCCACCCAGGCGCTGCTGCCCGCGGTCTCCGCCGGCTTCGGCGTGACGGCCGGTCAGGCCAGCTGGACGGTGTCGGCGGCCACCGGCGCGCTCGCCCTGTTCGTCCTGCCGCTCAGCGCGCTGTCCGAACGGTTCGGGCGGACCCGGATGATGACCTGGTCGATGGTGATCGCCGTCGGCGTCGGACTCCTCGTCCCCTTCGCGCCGAACCTGGAGTGGCTGGTGGCGCTGCGCGCGGTGCAGGGTGCGGCGATCGCCGGGATCCCGGCCTCCGCGATGGCGTACCTCGCGGAGGAGGTCAAGCCGAAGGCCCTGGTCGGGGCGATCGGCCTGTTCGTGGCGGGCAACTCCATCGGCGGCATGAGCGGCCGCATCGTGACCGGCTGGGCCGCGCAGCTGTGGGGCTGGCGGGCCGGTCTGCTGGCCGTCGGTCTGATGGCGCTGGCCTGCGCGGCGGCCTTCCTGGTGCTGCTGCCCCGGGCGCGGTTCTTCCGGCCGGCCTCCCTGAACCCGCGCGCGGTGGGACGTACCGTCGCCGTGCACCTGCGCGATCCGCTGCTGCTGCGGCTCTACGGGATCGGCGCGCTGTTCATGACCGTCTTCGGGGCGGTGTACACGGTCATCGGCTACCGGCTGGTGGACGAGCCCTTCTCGTTGCCGCAGGGTGTCGTCGGCTCGGTGTTCCTCGTCTACCTGGTGGGTACGGCCTCGTCGGCCGCGGCCGGCCAGCTGGTGGCCCGTACGGGGCGGCGCGGGGCGCTGTACCTGGCGGTGACCACGACCGCGCTGGGTCTGCTGCTGTCGCTGGCCGACTCCCTCGCCTCGATCCTGGCGGGGCTGGTGCTGATCACGTCGGGCTTCTTCGCCGGGCACGCCGTGGCCTCGGCGGCGGTGAGCCGGACGGCGAAGTCGGGCCGGGCGCAGGCCTCCGCGCTCTACCAGTCCGCGTACTACCTGGGCTCCAGCGCGGGCGGCACCCTGGGCGCGCTGGCCTACCACGCCTCGGGCTGGGCGGCCACGGTCGGCATCGCGCTGCTGGCGGTGGTGGGCGTCGCGTCGATCACCCTCTACGGGTCCCACGCGGCCCGGGTGGAGCGGGCGCGCGGACGGCGGCTCGCGGCTCCGGCCGCGGCGGCCCGCTGACCGGCGGGGACCGACGGGGACCGACGGGGACCGGCCTGAACCGGCGGACCGACAGCGGATCGGACACGGATCGGGCGGCCGGCGAACGGCCGTCCGATCTGCACATCTCCCTTTGCCGGACCTCCTGACGAAAGCGGCCCCAGACCCTACGCTCGCCTTGCGACTCGCCGTGTTTCCGGGGCATGGGGCCCCCGAACGCCCGGGGCGAGGGCAGGGGAGGACCCGATGGCGGGGATACGGGTGCGCGCGAAGCGGCGTGCCGCGGTGGTGTTCGGCGGGGCGCTGGCCCTCGCGGTACCGGTGGTGCTGACGGGGGGCGGGCCGGCCCAGGCCGCCGCCACCGCCTCGTGCAACGTGACCACCGGGCCCTACCAGCGTCAGGTGGAGCAGTTCCTGGGGCGGCCGGTGGACGGGGTGCAGTCGGCGGCCGACTGCGCGGCGGTCCAGTCCTTCCAGGCCACCCACGGGATCACCCCCACGATGGGGTACGCGGGCCCGCTGACCTGGCAGACGATGGACACGATGCTCGCGCAGCGCGCGGCGGGCAAGAACCCGAACGCGGCCGGGACCTGTCCCACCAACCTGGGCCGGATCGCCTGCGTGGACCTGACCCGGCAGCTCAGCTGGATCCAGGACGGCGCGGCGCTGAAGTACGGGCCGGTGCCGGTGCGCACCGGCAAGGCGGAGACCCCGACGCGGACCGGCCTGAAGAAGATCTACTACCGGTCCATCGACCACTGGTCCACGATCTACAACGTCTCGATGCCGTACGCGCAGTTCTTCGACGGCGGGATCGCCTTCCACTCGGTGACCAAGAGCATGTGGAACCCGCCGGGTTCCGGCGGCTGCGTGAACATGACGACGGCCGACGCCAAGGCGTACTGGAACATGCTGGGCAACGGCGAGGACGTCTTCGTGTACGGGCGCAAGCCCGGCACCTGACACTCCCCCTCGCTCCCGGCTGCCGTTGTCGGACCCCTCGGGTAGTTTCCGTCGGAGACGGAACTACCTGGGGGCGACACCATGACCGACCTCGCGACGACACCGCCGGACCTCGACGCCGCGATGGACCGTTACCGCGTCGAACTGACCGGGTACTGCTACCGGATGCTCGGTTCGGCCTTCGACGCCGAGGACGCGGTGCAGGACACGTACATCCGTGCCTGGCGGGCGTACGAGAAGTTCGAGGGCCGCTCCTCGCTGCGGTCCTGGCTCTACCGGATCGCCACCAACGTCTGCCTGGACCTGCTGAACGCGGGCAGCAAGCGGGCCCGTCCCATGGACTTCGGCGCCCCGCAGCACCAGGCCTCCGCCGTGCTCAACGAGCGGCCCGAGGTGACCTGGCTGGAGCCGGTGCCCGACGGGCGGGTGCTGCCGCAGACCGCCGACCCGGCCGAGCTGGCGCTGGCCAAGGAGTCCGTCCGGCTGGCCTTCGTCGCCGCCCTCCAGCACCTGCCGGCCAAACAGCGGGCCGTGCTGATCCTGCGGGAGGTGCTGGCCTGGAAGGCGGACGAGGTCGCGCAGCTCCTGGAGACCACGGTGGCCTCGGTGAACAGCGCCCTCCAGCGGGCCCGGGCCACCCTGGCGGGCCGGCCCCCGCGCCAGAGCGAGGCGGCCGACCCGCTGGACGCGGACCAGGCGGAGCTGCTGGGCCGGTACCTGTCCGCCTTCGAGGCCTACGACATCACGCGGCTGACGGCCCTGCTGCACGAGGACGCGGTGCTGTCGATGCCGCCGTTCGACCTGTGGCTCCGGGGCCACGCCGACATCGCGGCGTGGCACCTGAACCAGGGCATCGGCTGCAAGGGCTCCCGTCTCGTCCCCACCACGGCGAACGGCATGCCGGCCTTCGGCCAGTACCGGCCGGCGGCCTCGGGGAAGGGGCACGCTCCGTGGGCGCTCCAGGTCCTGGAGATCTCAGACGGGAAGATCGTCGGGCTCAACGCCTTCCTCGACACCGCCCGCTGGTTCCCGCTCTTCGGGCTCCCCGAGGAGCTGGACGAGTCCTACGAGGTCCAGCAGGGCGCGTAGCGAGGGCGCGGCCCGCACCCGGAAGGGAACGCCGAGTCGCCGGGCGGTCAGGGCGGCCCGCGCCAGAGCCTGGACGGTCACGAGAGTGGGTGCGGCGACTCCCCTCGCGTCGCACACCACCGCCTCGGGCCCGTCCCCGCACAGCTCGCGCACGTGCGCGCACAACTCGTCGGTATCCGGCTCCGGACCCCGTAGGCCCAGGGTTCTGATCTCCATGTGAGGCAGACCCCTGGCTCCGCCCGAACTCATCGGCTGAGCCGGCGCCCTACGGTCGGGGGAAGGAAAAGGTGTCGAGGGCCAGGTCGAACGGCTCGGGCACGTGCATGGCCTCGCCGAACTTGCACGCCGAAAGGACCCGGTACTTCCCGTCGCCGGGCTCGCCGTAGAGGTGCAGGGTGGGGCTGCCGGTCGCGTGAGGGTCGATGAGGAGGTAGAGGGGGACGCCCGCCGCGGCGTATCCCTTGAGTTTGGCGACGCGGTCGTTGACGGCGTTCGACTTCGAGGTGATCTCGACGACGAGCTGGGCGACGGCCGCGGGAGCGAAGTTCTCTCCCCTCGGAACTGCGTCCCTCGGTACGACCGCGAGGTCCGGGATGTAGAGGCCGCCATGGCTCGGGACGGCCAGATTGAGGCTCTGGAAGACTCCCCAGTCGTCGGGGATCGCCGTGTACAGGCGCCTCTGCACCAGTTCCGCGATCAGGTTGTGGTCGTTGGCAGGCGGTGGTGCCACGGTGACGATCCCCTCGATGATCTCCACCTTGCAGCCCTTCGGCACGCCCATCTCCTCCCAGAGCTGGACGACCGAATCCCAGTCGTCACCGCTCGGGGGCTGGTGCTCGACTGCGAGTGCACTCATGGTGTGCTCCTCAATCGGTTCGTCACCGGTCCCAGCATGCCGAACGGGACCGGCGGGGGTCCACCGGTCCCGTTCACCCGAATGGGAAACCGCAGGTCAGGCGATGCGGTCCAGCACGATCGGCGTGGCCGAGAAGGCCGTGCCCGCCGGGGCGACGTCGTAGGAGCCCTCCAGGGAGGCCAGGGCGTACTCGAACTTCTCCGGGGTGTCCGTGTGCAGGGTCATCAGCGGCTGGCCCGCGGTGACCGTGTCGCCCGGCTTCGCGTGCAGCTCGATGCCCGCGCCGGCCTGGACCGGGTCCTCCTTGCGGGCGCGGCCCGCGCCCAGTCGCCAGGCGCCGACGCCCACGGCGTACGCGTCGAGGCGGGTCAGGACGCCCGAGGCCGAGGCGGTGACCACGTGCTGCTCGCGGGCCACCGGCAGGGCGGCGTCCGGGTCGCCGCCCTGGGCGGAGATCATCCGGCGCCACACGTCCATCGCGGAGCCGTCGGCCAGGGCCTTCGCCGGGTCGGCGTCCTTGATGCCCGCGGCGTCCAGCATCTCGCGGGCCAGGGCCAGCGTCAGCTCGACCACGTCGGAGGGGCCGCCGCCGGCCAGGACCTCGACGGACTCGCGGATCTCCAGGGCGTTGCCCGCGGTCAGGCCCAGCGGGGTGGACATGTCGGTGAGCAGGGCGATCGTCTTGACGCCGCTGTCGGTGCCGAGGGCCACCATGGTGGAGGCCAGCTCGCGGGCGTCCTCGATGTTCTTCATGAACGCGCCGGTGCCGACCTTGACGTCCAGGACGAGCGAGCCCGTACCCTCGGCGATCTTCTTCGACATGATCGAGGAGGCGATCAGCGGGATGGCCTCGACGGTGCCGGTGACGTCGCGCAGGGCGTACAGCTTCTTGTCGGCGGGGGCCAGGCCGTCGCCCGCCGCGCAGATGACTGCGCCGGTGGTGTCGAGGACGTTCAGCATCTCCTCGTTGGAGAGCAGCGCCCGCCAGCCCGGGATGGACTCCAGCTTGTCCAGGGTGCCGCCGGTGTGGCCCAGGCCGCGGCCGGAGAGCTGCGGCACGGCCGCGCCGCAGGCGGCGACGAGCGGGGCCAGCGGGAGGGTGATCTTGTCGCCGACGCCGCCGGTGGAGTGCTTGTCGGCGGTGGGGCGGGAGAGGGAGTCGAAGTTCATCCGCTCGCCGGAAGCGATCATCGCGGCGGTCCAGCGGGCGATCTCGGCCCGGTTCATGCCGTTCAGCAGGATGGCCATGGCCAGCGCGGACATCTGCTCGTCGGCGACGACCCCGCGGGTGTAGGCGTCGATGACCCAGTCGATCTGCTCGGGGCTCAGCTCACCGCGGTCCCGCTTGGTCCGGATGACGGAGATGACGTCCATGAGGTGACTTCCTTCTACGCGCATAGAGATGAGGGAGGGGGTTCAGGGGAATTCAAGGGGGCCTCCGGGGGAACCGACCGGCCCGGAGGAAGCGGGACGGCCCTCCGCCCGGCAGGGGCGGAGGGCCGTCGGCACGGCTATCTCAGGTGGTCGGGCCCGAAGGCCTGCGGCAGCATCGCGCTCAGCGGGAGGATCCCGTCGGGCGTGTCCACCAGCAGGTCCGGGCCGCCGAACTCGTAGAGCAGCTGGCGGCAGCGCCCGCAGGGGACGAGGCTCGCGCCCTTGCCGTCCACGCACGTGAAGTGGGTGAGACGGCCGCCGCCGGTGGCCTGGAGGGAGGAGACCAGACCGCACTCGGCGCACAGGCCGAGTCCGTAGCTGGCGTTCTCGACGTTGCAGCCGGTCACGACCCGGCCGTCGTCGACCAGCGCGGCCACCCCGACCGGGAAGCCCGAGTAGGGGGCGTACGCCCGGGTCATCGCGTCCCGGGCGGCGGCCCGCAGGGCTTCCCAGTCCACCGCGTGCTCCGCGGTCACTTGCCCTGGCCCTTGCGGTACGGCATGCCGTCCGCCTTGGGCATGCGCAGGCGCTGCGCCGACAGGGCGAGCACGAGCAGCGTGGTCAGGTACGGGGCGGCGTCGACGAACTGGCTCGGCACCTGGTCGGTGAGCGCGTACCAGAGGAAGAGCCCGCCGGCGCAGACCGCCGCGATGGCGGCCTGGACGTGCTTCTTCTTGTACAGCTGCCAGACGACGACGAGCACCAGCAGGATCGCCAGGAGCAGCAGCATCGCGTGGACGTTCTCGGCACCGCCGCGCAGGCGGAGGCTGTAGGTGAAGCCGAAGAGGCCCGAGCCCAGGGCCATGCCGCCCGGCATCCAGTTACCGAAGATCATCGCGGCGAGACCGATGTAGCCGCGGCCGCCGGTCTGGCCCTCCTGGTAGATGCCGGTGGAGACGATCGCGAGGAAGGCGCCGCCGAGTCCGGCCATCGCGCCGGAGACGATCACCGCGATGTACTTGTACTTGTAGACGTTGACGCCGAGGGACTCCGCGGCGATCGGGTTCTCACCGCAGGAGCGCAGTCGCAGGCCGAAGGCGGTGCGCCACAGCACCCACCAGGTGGCGGGGACCAGGAGCACCGCGACGACCGTCAGCAGCGAGAGGTTGGTGACCAGACCGCCGACGAGGCCGGCGGCGTCCGAGATCAGGAACCAGTGCTTGCCCTGGAGCGTCGCCATCCAGTCCGAGAGCCCCGGGATCGTGATCTCGGTGATCGGATCGATGCGCGGGGACTGCTTGGAGGAGCCGCCCGGGGTCTTGTCGAAGGTGAAGTTCGACAGGTACTGGGTGAAGCCGACGGCCAGGATGTTGATCGCCACACCGGAGACGATGTGGTTCACGTTGAAGGTCACGGTGATGATCGCGTGCAACAGGCCGCCGATCGCACCGCCGATGATGCCGACGAGGACACCGGTCCACGGACCCCACTGGTAGCCGGCCCAGGCGCCGAACCAGGTGCCGAGGATCATCATGCCTTCGAGGCCGATGTTGACCACGCCCGCGCGCTCGGCCCACAGGCCGCCGAGGCCCGCGAGGGCGATCGGCACCGCGAGCTGGAGGGCGCCGGAGACCTGGCCGACGGAGGTCAGGTCGTTGGCTCCGGAGATCAGCCGGACGACCGAGACCAGTGCGAGGCCTGCCGCGATCATCAGCAGGATCCAGGGCAGGGTGAGCTTGCGGCGGCCGCCGCCCTTCTTGGGCGCGGCGCTCGTCGCGGAAACGGTGCTGGTGCTCACGCCGCGACCTCCTTGTTGTCGGTCTTGAGGGCGTGGCCGGCGGCCAGCTCTTCGCCGACCTTCTGCTGCTGGCGGCGGATGCCGTAGCGGCGGACGAGCTCGTAGCTGACGACGACCGCGATCACGATCAGGCCCTGCATGATCGTGCCGATCTCCTTGGCGTACCCCTCGGTGTCGAGACCGGCGGACGCCTTGTCGATGAAGGCGATCAGGAAGGCCGAGAAGAAGATGCCGATCGGGTTGTTGCGGCCGAGCAGAGCGACGGTGATGCCGGTGAAGCCGACACCCAGCGGGAAGGACAGGTTGTACGTGTGCGACTCGCCCAGCAGCAGCGGCATGCCGGTCAGACCGGCGACCGCGCCCGAGATGAGCATCGCAGTCATGATCATCTTCTTGGGCTCGACGCCGGAGGCCTGCGCGGCGGACTCGCTGGCGCCGGAGGCGCGCAGGTCGAAGCCGAAGCGGGTCCGGTTGAGCACGAACCAGTAGACGACGCCGAGCACGAAGGCGACGAAGGTGAAGCCGTAGATGTCGCCGCCGGGCAGGGACAGGGCCGGGAACCAGCCGGACTCCGGGATGTCGCCGGTGGTCAGGTCGTTCGAGCCGGCCGGCTGCACGCCGAGGTTCTTCGGCAGGATCAGCCAGGCGATCAGCGAGGTCGCAATGGCGTTGAGCATGATCGTGGAGACGACCTCGCTCACGCCGCGGCGGGCCTTGAGGATGCCCGCGATACCGGACCAGAAGGCGCCGGTCGCCATGGCGACGAGCACGATCAGCAGGACGTGCAGCGGCCCGGGCAGCGAGACCGAGGCACCGACCACGGCGGAGACCATCGCGGCGAGGCGGTACTGGCCGTCGACGCCGATGTTGAAGAGGTTCATCCGGAAGCCGATGGCGACGGCCAGGGCTGCCAGGAAGTAGATGCCGGCCTGATTGATGATCAGGACCTGGATGTCCTCGTAGCTCGCCTGCTCGATCATGATCCGCAGCGGGTCGATCGGGTCCACGCCCGAAGCGGCCAGCACGATCATGGTCAGCAGCAGGGCGCTGACCAGCGCGAGCACCGGTCCGGCCGCCGCCAGGAGCAGCCGGTCCTTGTCGAATTTCTTCATCGGGCCTCGTCCTCCGTGGTGTCGCCGTCGACCCCGGCGGAGTTGTCGTTTTGGGCTTCGAGGTGCCCGCCGGCGGCGCCGGTCATGGYGGTGCCGAGCTCCTCGGGGGTGATCGTCGCCGGGTCGGCGTCCGCGACCAGGCGACCGCGGTAGATGACGCGCAGGGTGTCGGACAGGCCGATCAGCTCGTCCAGGTCGGCCGAGATCAGCAGCACGGCCAGGCCCTCGCGACGGGCCTCGCGGATGGCGTCCCAGATCTGCGCCTGCGCTCCGACGTCCACACCACGAGTGGGGTGCGCGGCGATCAGGAACTTCGGGTTGTGGCTCATCTCGCGGCCGACGATCAGCTTCTGCTGGTTGCCGCCGGACAGGGAGGCCGCCGTGACGTCGATGCCCGGGGTGCGGACGTCGTACTCGCGCACGATCCGCTCGGTGTCCTTGCGGGCGGCCTTCGGGTCGAGGATGCCGCCCTTGGAGTTCGGCTTCTCGGTGACGTGGCCGAGGATGCGGTTCTCCCAGAGGGGGGACTCCAGGAGCAGACCGTGCCGGTGGCGGTCCTCGGGGATGTAACCGATGCCGCCCTCGCGGCGCTTGCGGACCGGCATCTTGGTGATGTCGGCGCCGTCGAGGGTGATGACGCCCGCGTCGGGGGTGATCATGCCCATGAGGGCCTCGATCAGCTCCGTCTGGCCGTTGCCCTCGACGCCGGCGATGCCGAGGATCTCGCCCTTGTGGATGGTGAAGCAGATCCCGTCGAGCAGGAGGCGGCCGGCGACCGGGGCCTCGCGCAGGTCGGTGTCGGAGTCGCCCAGGACCGGCGTGGAGGTCTCGGGGGTGGTGACGGTGCCGGACTCGGCGATGGTCAGGCTCTCGACCTTGAGCATCGGGGTCGTGGTCACCGTGGACTCGCGGGTCTCCGGCGAGGGCAGCTCGGTGCCGACCATCAGCTCGGCGAGCTGCTTGGTCGTCGCCGTCTTCGGGTCGGCGGTGCCGACCGTGGTGCCGCGGCGGATGACGGTGATGTCGTCGGCGACCTTCAGCACCTCGCCCAGCTTGTGCGAGATGAAGATGACGGTCAGGCCCTCGGCCTTGAGCTCGCGCAGGTTGTCGAAGAGCGCGTCCACTTCCTGCGGCACGAGCACGGCGGTGGGCTCGTCGAGGATGAGGGTCTTCGCGCCGCGGTAGAGGACCTTGAGGATCTCCACGCGCTGGCGGTCGGCGACACCGAGGTCCTCGATCAGGGCGTCGGGGCGCGCGCCGAGGCCGTACGCGTCCGAGATCTCCATGATCTTCTTGCGGGCCTTGGCGCCGATGCCGTAGAGCTTCTCGCCGCCGAGGACGACGTTCTCCAGCACGGTGAGGTTGTCGGCCAGCATGAAGTGCTGGTGGACCATGCCGATGCCGCGGGCGATGGCCTCGCCCGGGTTGTTGAAGGAGACCTGCTCCCCGTCGATGGCGATGGTGCCCTCGTCCGGCTTCTGCATGCCGTAGAGGATCTTCATCAGGGTCGACTTGCCGGCACCGTTCTCACCGATGAGGGCGTGGACCGTGCCCTTGCGGACGGAGATGGCGATGTCCTTGTTGGCGACGACGCCGGGGAAACGCTTGGTGATGCCGTGCAGTTCTACGGCGAGAGGGGGGCTGGACGCGTTGATGACGCACTCTCCTTGGCGCGGAAGGAGCTGGAAAGCCAAGTTGGCAGGGGGGACAGGGCGGGGGAGAGAAGGTATCGCGTCCACGATGCCTCTACGCGCGTAGCACTGTCGAAAGTGAAAACTTGCGGCCAACTGGCCACAAGTTCGCACGGACTGGGGGCGAAGACGTGGTTCGGGGTCCGGGAGCGGGTTGACCGCTTCCGGACCCCGGGGACCACGACTACGCGTCAGACATGAGCCTTACGGCGCGGTCTTGACGGTGATCTTCTTCGCGATGATGTCGGCCTTGGCCTTCTCCACCGCGGCGGTGACGTCCGTCATTTCCTTGTACTTCGGGTTGGAGTCGGCCAGGCCGACACCGTTCTTGTCCAGGCCGTAACGGACCTCGCCGGACTCCGGCTTGCCGTCCTTGACCGACTTGATCAGGTCGTAGACCGAGAGGGACACGTCCTTGGTGACCGAGGTCAGGATGTGGTCCTTGTACTTCGCCAGACCGGGCTGGTTGTACTGGTCGGAGTCGACACCGATGGCCCACTTGCCCGCGGTGGAGGCGGCCTCGATGGCGCCCGAGCCCGCGAGACCGGCGGCGGCGTAGATCACGTCGGCGCCGCCGTCGAGCTGGCCCTTGGCGGTGGCCTTGCCGAGGTCGGGCTTGGCGAAGCCCGAGAAGTCCGGCGGCTGCGTCAGGTAGGCCGACAGCACCTTGGCGTTCGGGTTGGTGTCCTTGACGCCCTGCTCGAAGCCCGCCTGGAACTTCTTGATCAGCGGAACCTCGACGCCGCCGATGAAGCCGACCGTGCCGGACTTCGACGCCTTGGCGGCGGCGACGCCGGCCAGGTAGGAGCCCTGCTCCTCGTTGAAGACCAGGTTGGCGATGTTCGTGCCGGTCTTCGAGGTGTCGTCGATGATGCCGAACGTGGTGTTCGGGAACTTCTTCGCGACCTTCTCGATGGCCGGGGCGTAGGAGAAACCGACGCCGATGACCGGGTTGTTGCCCTTGCGCGCCAGCTCGGTGAGGCGCTGGACCTTGTCGGCCTCGCTCTCGCCCTCGGTGGGCTCCGCCTCGGCGGTCTTGACCTTGAGGTCCTTCGCGGCCTTCTCCAGGCCCGCGTAGGCGGCGTCGTTGAACGACTGGTCGCCGCGGCCACCGACGTCGTAGGCGATGGCGGCGCCGGCGCTCTTCGTCTCCGAGGACGAGGAGGAGGACGACGACGAGGCGTCCGAGGACTTCTTTCCGCCACAGGCGGTGGCCGAGAGGGCCAGCGCCGCGGACGCGATGCCCACGGTGGCGATCCTGGTGATCCGGCGCAAGGGGAGGCTCCTTCAAAACCTGACCGAAGCGCCACGACCGGCGCTGGTTTAGCGGCGATCGTAACGCGCGTAGATGTCAGTTAAAGGCCCGTTCATGAGTCGTTATCGGATCGTCGCGAACCGGACAGTGACCGATCGGTAACTCGACAGCTGTCCAGCCCTTGTGTACCAAGGGCTGGACAGCTCCACCGGCCTAGAACGGATCGGGGTACGGGCTTTGCCCCCGCTTTGCCGCGCGTGCGCTAACCGGCCACGCCCGCGCGGCAGCCGTCGAGCAGTGCGGCGGCGGTGAAGAACTCCACGCCGACGCCGATCGCGCTCTCGTCGACGTCGAAGTCGCCCCGGTGCAGGTCTCGCTTGGTGGTGTCGCCGGGCCTGCGGACGCCGAGGCGGGCCATGGCGCCGGGGACGTGCTCCAGGTACCAGGAGAAGTCCTCGCCGCCGAGGCTCTGCTCGGTGTCCTCGATCGACCCGGCGCCGCAGCGGGCCGCCATCGCCTCCCGGAGCAGTTCGGTGACGACCGGGTCGTTGACCACCGGGGGGACCCCGCGCACGTGGTTGATCTCGAACTTCGCCCCGTGCATCGTGGCGACCTCGTCGATCGCCGCGTGGATCATGTCGGGGGCCTCGTACCAGGCGTTCAGGTCCAGGCAGCGGACGGTGCCGGACAGCTCCGCCTGCATCGGGATGACGTTGCAGGCGTGCCCCGCCTCGATCCGGCCCCAGGTGACCGACATGCCCGAGCGGGCGTCCATGCGCCGGGTCAGCAGGGCGGGGACGTCGACGGCGAGGCGGGCGGCGGCCGTCACCAGGTCGGTGGTCAGGTGCGGGCGGGCGGTGTGACCGCCCGGGCCGGAGAGGCTGACCTCCAGCCGGTCGCAGGCAGAGGTGATCGCTCCGGTCCGCAGACCGATCCGGCCCGCGTCGACGCGCGGGTCGCAGTGGACCGCGACGATCCGCCCCACCCCGTCCAGCACCCCGGACTCGATGGCCTCGCTCGCGCCGCCCGGCAGCACCTCCTCGGCGGGCTGGAACAGCAACCGCACCGGGCGGGGCAGCAGCCCCTGGCGGTCGAGCTCGGCGAGCACCAGGCCCGCGCCGAGGACGACGGCCGTGTGCACGTCGTGCCCGCAGGCGTGGGCACGGTCCGGAACGGTGGAGCGGTACGCGACGTGCGTCTTGGCGTCCGGAATCGGCAGGGCGTCGATGTCCGCGCGCAGGGCCAGCATCGGCCGCCCCCCGTCCCGGGTCCCGACGTCACAGATCAGCCCCGTACCGGACTTCAGCACGCGTGGGCGCAGGCCGGCTTTTTCCAGCCGGGCCTTGATCGCCGCCGTGGTGCGGAACTCCTGGTGTCCTAGCTCGGGATGCATGTGCAAGTCCCGTCGGAAGGCGATCAGTTCGGCACGCAGGTGGTCCGGAAGCTTGCCGGGCAGCTCGGGCCGGTCGGGCGTGCCGGGCAGGGCGGTCTGGGACTCGCGGGACATCAACTGGTTCACCCGTTGAAGGGTAGGCGCACGGATGGGTCAACTGGCCGGAGATCACCAAAAGTTCATGCCGTTAGGGGAAAGAAACCCGGCCTCTGGACGCATGACCGTATGCTGCCGGGGGTAAACTCGCGCGCTCATCCGGCCGCGGGCGCTGCCTGAGCGGGGAGTCTGCGCACATCACGGGCGGTTTCGGTGACGCCCGCGAGGAAGCTGCGGGCCCTCGGCGAGGCGGCGGCGGTGAGCCAGGCGGGGTCGATATCGCATACGGCCACCGTCACGCCAGTCCCGGTCAGCGCGAACGGCAGCGTGTGGACGACGGTGGACGGGAAGCTGACGATCGTACGGCCGACCGGGCCGCGCCGGGCGATCAGCTCCAGCGGCAGGTCCGGGCGCACGATCTCCAGCCCGGTCGCCCCGCTGAGCGCGCGCAGCTTCTCCGGGGACTCGCGGCGGTGCGCGAAGTAGCGGGTCACGCCGTGCTCCAGGGTCAGGGCGCGGACCGCGTCGAGGTAGCGGGCCGGGTCGACGACCCCGGTCTCCACCAGGGAGGTGCCGACCAGGTCGGTGCCCTTGGTCAGACGGGGCGGGCCGAAGCGGGAGCGGGTCCAGGCGAAGTCGTTGACGCGCAGCCGCATCCCGGGCAGCGCGGTGACCGGCATCGAGGTGAAGACCTCCGTGACGCGCCCGCCGCGCGGGGTCAGCCGGCGTCGCGCCGTCCCCGACACCGGGGCGTACGCGAGCTCGCGCGCCCGGGACAGGGTCCCGCCGCCGGTGCGGTGCCAGCGCCGCAGCCGCTCGCCGCGCCCGAGCTGCGCGATGAACTCCATGGTGGCGGTGCCGTCGTCCACGACGACCAGTTCGGCGGTGCGGGCCGGGACCAGCAGCAGCTGCACGAGCCGCGAGAAGGGGTCTCCGACGACGATCCGCCCGGCCCGGCGCACGGCCGGGGTGAGCGCGGTCAGGGCCCCCACGGGGCTGCCGGAGCCGCCGCGGGCCTCCTGCCAGTGCACGGCGTGGCCCTCGTCGCGGGCGATTCCGGCGACCCGGCGCAGCTGTCCTCGGGACATCGGGTCAGTGGGGGGCAGGACGACGACGCGCAGCCATCCGGCGGCCGGCCGCGGCGGGCCGTCCTGCGGGCGGCGGGCGCGGCCGGGGAGGGAACCGGGCTGGCGGGGGACGGCGGACAGCAGGGGCGCGGGGGCCTCGGCGGGGGCCCCGGCCTCGGACTCGGCATGCGCGTGGGCATGGGCGTGGGCCTGGGTGTGGGCGTGGGCCCATTCGAGCACGTTGAGCAGCTGGACCGGGCTCTCGACGAGGGCCAGCGTGGGGGCGGGAGAGTTCACCAGATTTCTCCCAGGAGGCGCCGGCCTTCAAGCCGGGGAGGAATGGGTCCTTGGGGCGGAGCCGCGAAGCGGCGGAGTTCGTTGCACATTTGCTCTGACCTGCACTCTCTTCCGTTGTCAGTGGCGGGCGTTAGGCTGTGGAGCATGACGACGGCAGGATCGGGAGCTGATGGTGGCGGGCATGCCCGTACACCTTCCGGCTCCGTGTGTCGTCCGCCGCGCGGGCTGCCCTGGAAGGGGAGTGGGCGCGGTGCCGTTGGGTGTGGAATGAGTGCGTGGCGATGTCCCGCAAGGTCCACCGGCTCAACAGGACTGCCGTCGAGAAGATCACGTGCGGTCCGGCGCAGCTCGACAGGATGCTGACCGGGGCCCGCCGGTCGATGGGCCGGCTGCGCGAGGGTTCTTCGGTTCCTCAGCAGCAGACCATCCGGGACTTCGCGAAGTCCCGCGCCAAGGCCCTCAAAGACGTCAAGGCGAAGCTGCCCGTCAGGCAGCGGGCCGGAATGCCCCGCATCAAGCGCAAGCGCGAGGCGCTGCCGTCGCTGAACCACACCACCCGCGGGTTCCGGGTGGGAGGCGGTCGCCTGCACCTGGCAGGCGGGATCACTTTGTCGGTGGTGTGGTCGCGTGATCTTCTGTCCGCACCCAGTTCGGTGCGGATCTACCGGGACAGCCTCGGGCATTGGTACGCCTGGTTCGTCGTCGCCACCGACGCCGTCCCGCTGCCCGCCACGGGACGGGTGATCGGCGTCGACTGGGGCGTCAGGGAGACCGCGACCACCACCTCCGACGACCACTACCTCCCGCACGCCGGGCACGGCAAGGCAGCCGCCGTGAAGCCGGCCCGCTACCAGCGGATGATGGCCCGCCGGAAGACGCCGAAGAACCGGCCCGGCACCAGCGGATACGGGAAGACCCGCAAGGCTGCGGCGAAGGTGTCGAAGAAGATCGCCCGGCAGCGGCAGGACACCGGCCGCAAGTGGGCCAAACGGGTCGTCCGGGACTTCGGCCACCTCGCCGCCGAAGACTTCCGTCCGCGGTTCCTCGCGAAGTCCACCATGGCCCGCAAAGCGGCCGACGCCGCGATCGGCGCCACCAAGACCGCTCTGGTCGAGATGGCCCGCAAGCACGGCAAGACCGTGCACCTTGTCCACCCCGCGCACACCACCATGGACTGCGCACAGTGCGGAGCGAGAGCCAAGCACGCACTCCCCCTCTCCGAGAGAACGTATACGTGCACCGCGTGCGGAGCGGTGTCCCCCAGGGACAAGAACTCCGCCCGCGTGATGCTCGTCCG
>NZ_JBFRER010000037.1:0-59223 GCF_052114405.1 Streptomyces sp. M-16
GAGCGGGAGGGGTGACGCTCCGCGTCATCCCAGGGAGGGCGGCCCGCTCCGCGGCCCGCGAGGGCAAGCTAGGTTGCAAACTAGAAAGTACCTGGTCAGCTGGGGTTCAAACAGACGCAGCGACGCGGGGAGGAGGTGCCTCACCCTGCGGAATTTCGGCTTTCCCAAATTCGGATTCGACTTTCTAATCCCGCTTCGCGGAATTAGAACCAGGTGGCCGATGTTTATCTGTCGCCTTTTCTGGGCTCTGATCTCTTCGCGATAAGAGCCAATAAGGTGATTCTTGCAACGATTTGAATTGGCGTCAACTGGGGCTCTTGAATTTCTTCCATCTTACGCCCCCGTGGGGGTTAGCGAATACCCCAATATTGCTCTTGCGTTGAAGTTCTCGTGGAGGAACTCCGTTGGATCCAGGCTCGGATCGAAAACTGAGCTCCGGTGTCGTCGTCCACGCCTGCGAGGCTGCGGCGCTGTTGGCCTTGGCCGGCCGCCCTTCGAGATGTACCGCTCGCAACGCCCGCGCCCGGCGAAGGAGCTGCTGACAGCCGGAGGCGATCGGGGAGGGTGGGGCGAGCTCGGCAAACTGCGTACTGCTGCGGGGCTACCGCCGTACGAGCCAACCGAAGGCGACCGCGGCGCGGACGCGCGGGCGCAGTTGGAACAGCCTCGGGCGCGGCCCCGTGTGCCTCAGCGGTCGATGGATTGGGGTCCACGGCCTCACCCTCGCAGGAGCAGTGCGGTGGCTGTCACACGGAAAATCGGGGCGGGGGTTCGGAGCGTCTCCCCAAGGTCAGATCCGGCGTGACGGCTTCCCGGCCCGGAGCGTGACAGGGCAGCGTGACAAGGTGCGTGACACCGCGTTCTGCGTGCGCTTCAGCGTGCGTTCCGTTCGAGCATCGGTAGGCGCCCTCAAGCTGGGGCCGGGCAAGCCCAGGTCACTGGGCAAGCCCTGTGTCCTGTGTCACCCAATCTTGAGCTCGTGTCATCGAAGTTTTGAGCGGTGCTCGCCCGGCGGGCCGTGGACCTGTGACCGCCGCGAACGCCCCCCGACGGGAATCACCAGTAGATCACCTGCCGTCGGTTCTGCGGGTCTGGGTGGCCGCATCTGTGCCAGTGACGATGTACCGGCCACTGTCGGAGATCCTCGACTCGTGGTCCTTCCCATCCATTCGCCAATGAACAACGATGCTCCAAATGCATCGGTGTGAGGTGGCGCTGACAGAGAGAGACACTGACTCCTTGTCATCTTCCTTCACCTGATACTTGGGGGATTTGACTTCTTTCCCATTTGCGTCCATGAACACAACCTTTAGAGGTTCGGCGTCAGCGACGAAGTATGTATAGCTCTGGGGGATTCGGGAATAGTGCGTCGGGTCCCAGACGTACACTCCTGCGGTGCTGTTTGGGTCGCAGTCCGCTTTTGGCTCCAACCACGTGACGTCCACGGGCTTGTCAGACTTTCCGCGGAGGGTGAACGAAAGTGTCTGCTTAACCGTTGTGCCTCCGTTCTCCGTCGCCCATGATTCCAGGTTTTCATGTTCGACTTGGTTCGGCGGAGGCACGAGGTCGCCATAGGCTTTTCCTCCGAAGACCCATCCTTCCGTACTGCTCGCTACAGGTTCATCGACATCAATGCTCAGCCCGTGTTGTTCCCCGAAAAAAATGCGCTGCCCAAGGTGATACATGGCTGGCCCCAGCCATTCGGTCACGGCGAACACCGCGATCCCGCCGATCACAGAGAAGACCAGGCCTTTGACGCCAGGCGATTGGCGCCGCCACCACCGCTTGGCCTTTTCATGGAGGCGAGCATGACGCGAGGCATGCGAGTGAACGCGTGCAGGATCCTCCTGTGTCATGAGGCCACGCTAGAACCCGGACCTGCACACGCCAGCGTCCGACACCGCAACCCGCCCGGTTGATGCAATCCCCTTTGTGCCTTGCGTTCGAGCGCGGCCTGCTGGCAGGGACCACAAGCCGAGGCGGCAGGTTGTTCTCCGACTTATCGCCGTCGGCGACGTTCGCGGCGCCACGCTGTGCACGCCCACCGGCCGAGCATCACTCAAACTTCGATGACACGAGCTCAAGATCGGTGTTACAGGACACCCTGCGGGTGGCTGGGCAAGCCAGGCTTGCCCAGCTCCCTCACAGGCTTGCCCAGTGGCCTGGGGAAACAGCCTTCAACCTCACAGATCAATAGTGCGATCCGGGCATCTTGGGCGTTCCACCTCACAGGTTCGAGGCCCTGTGAGGTTGCACCGACGGTTGCAGCAACAGGTGCTTGTACAGGTTGATCGAAAGGTGCACCGGAGGTACTGCCGGAGGTGTGAACCCCCCTTTCGCAATCATGTGCGTTTGCCCTGGTCAGGGCACGTGGGCAAGCCCTCTTCCCCCGACGACACCTCTACCTTCGCGGTAGTCGAAGGGAGAGGTCTCTCCTGATCGGGGGGGCCGGCCGCGCGTGAGGTGCAGGTTCGCTTCTGCGGTGCAACGCGTTGCGCAACACGGCCCTCAGGCAGCCTCAGTGGTGAAGTTCGTGCAGGTCAGCGCAGCAACGCGGCTCCTGGTCCAGGTGCGTGTTGCAGCGCTCTGTTGCACGGTGGGCCCATACTCCCTTTGACCACGGTCTGCCGGGCGTGCCCGAGGCTGGTCAAGGGGGTCCTTTTTGGTGGGGTCCACCAAGCGGGCGGCCAGGGCCCGCCCGGCTGCGGATCAGGCGGGCGGCGGACTCGTGTTGGGTCCGGGGCGTGGGGCAGCGGCCTGCTGGGGGATGGGCTGGATGAGGGCTGCCACCAGAGGCGATGGGGCGGGGAGTCCACGCCTACCGGCTGTCGGTAGGGCTCCGTCCCAGGCAGTAGCTGGGCGCTGAGTACCGTCGTGGCGGGGCATTACTGCTGTCTTACGCTTTTCTGCTTCGGCCTTGTTTCGCTGTTCTTTCGTTTGGTCTTGGACCAGCATGGCGTACCCAATCAGACACGCCACCGGGGAGCAGAAGGCCAGGAAATGAAGGCTGGTGACCGCAGCCTGTGTGAAGTAGGTGCGGACGAAAAACTCTATGTCCGCCATCGGGAGCCGGGAAAGGACAAGGTCACGGATCAGCCTGTCGAACCCAAGAGGGCCCCATACCCAGTAGCCCGCTCCGACGATCATGGGCAGCTTGCGAACGGGCCAAATGTCCCGCGTGATGATCCGCAGCATGAGGAACGCGCTGACGGGCAGAGTGACGACCGCCAGGAAGATCAGGGAAATCAGGATGCGCCAGCCTCCGAGGGCTTCCAGTCCCTTCTTCCCCGAGACGATGCGTTGCGCAGCCAAGGCCGCAGCGTCCTGGTACAGGAACGCCACCAAGCGGGTCATGTCCTCGCTCGCAGTACGCCGCCTCTTGACCGGTGGCTCTTCTTGGTCGTCTTCTTCCTGCTCGGGCTCTGGGCGGACGACGCCGACCACGACGTCTCGGACGATGCCGGCCAGCCGTTCCGGTGTGATCAGGTGCTCGCCCCGCTCGATGCGCATGGTCGCCCGTTTGGGCGCGGCACGTGTGCTGGACCGGGCGTGCGTGTTCCCAGCGAGTTGGTGGACAGCCGCGGGAATCGCGCCGATCGGTTGCACGCCACCGAAGTCGAACCATTCGCCTTCGCCGCGATGGTCAGTAAATGCTTGATGCAGTTGAGCTTCCAGCTCTCGGCCGCCGGGGGTGTACCACAGCACTTCCAGACGATTGGGGTTGCCCGTCTGTAACTCCTTGAGCCGCTTTTCGGGGCTGACGCTAGTACCGATCTTGACCCGAGTCGAACCGGCAGAGCCGATCACATACACGTAGGAGACGCCATCCGGCGTGGAAGAGGCCACGGCCACGACTGTACGAGCGTCTGCTGACATCGCATGGCCCCCTCTGCCAAATCCCCCCAAGCTGAAGCGTTCGGGCGCCAGAAGCGCCTTCTAGCGCCCCGTCACCGTCTTCAGGCTTTGCGACGAGACGTCTGCCAGCCAACCTGCACGAAGCGCCCGCGCCGTTGGGGCAGCGTTGGGACGATCGAGGGTCGCCGTGTGCGGGTTCACCGTGCCGGGTCATCGAGGAGGACGCATGATCCCTGCTGTGCATCACCGTGAGTCTCTTGCCGACTACCTTCGCTACCACCTGAACTTGGCTCCCGAGGTTGAGGCCAGTGCTTTGGACGTGGAAAGGATCGCCCGCGTCGCGGTGCTCGCCGTGGCTCACTCTGAGGAGTACGCGGCCACCGCGCATTTGGTGTCGTTGATGGGGTCGCTGCCGGTGCCGTCTGATGAGCCGAGGGACTTCTGGTTCCGGCTGTGGCAGGCGTCAGGTAGCGCGATCTTCATGCCCGCGAACATCCAGGGGCAGGTACTCCGGGCCCTGCGCGGCGACGGCCTCGGGTTGGCGTTCCAGCTGCTGAACGCGCTCACGGAAATGGATCGTGATCAGCGGGTTGCTGCCGGTCTCGTGATCGCGGAGGTTTTGGAAGAGGTCGACGTCTCGGGATTCCCTCCCGAGAGGATCGGTGAGTGGTGGCTCAGTGATGTCGAAGCGACAGCGTGGCGCATCCTGCATGCGGACAAAAAGCGCGTGACGGTGGCCAGCCAGAAGGAGTTCGAAGCTGGCTGGCGTCGTTCATGATTCACACAAGGCGAGGCGGCCCCAGGTTCTTCGGGGCCGCCTCGCCTTGTGTGGTCAGAAGTTGAAGTCCATGTAGCGGACGTCTCCGAACTCGATTTCCGTGTACTGGTTGTCTCCTCCGGCTTCCCGGATGTACTCGTTCTGGATGTACTCGCGGACGATGCGCTGGGCTTCTTGTTCGTCGCCGTCTTCGAGTGCCTGCCAGAGGGGCGTGGCGTAGTGGGGCGGGAGGGTTTCGGCGATGTGCCGCATGCGCGGGTCCGGGGTGTGCGTGTTGGAGTGGCTGTTGGAGTAGCCGAACTCGGCCTTGCCGCTGATCTTCACGGGGGCGGTCTTGGCCTGCTGGGCGACCTTCTTCTGGACGTTGGGCTTCCAGACCGCGCGTACCTCGCTCGCCAGCTTCTCCTCGATGTGCTTGGGCGGGTTCTTGCGCTTGCCGTTGACGTATCGGCGGAAGGAGTCGGGGTGGATGCCGAGGCGGGCGGCGGCGCGCTGGACGGCGCCGGCCTCACCGCCCTTCTTCTTCTCGTCTCGGAGCAGGGCCGCGGCGCGGCCCTTTGTGGTCTTGGGGATGGCCTGCGCTTCGGTCATCTTGGCGTGGACGGCGCGGCGGAGTCCGTCGAGGAACTTGCCCATGGGGTGTCTCACTCTCCTTCGTCGTTGCGCTCGCCCTCACGGGGGGCGATGT
The DNA here is from genome assembly GCF_052114405.1 of Streptomyces sp. M-16. NCBI lineage: Bacteria > Bacillati > Actinomycetota > Actinomycetes > Kitasatosporales > Streptomycetaceae > Streptomyces > Streptomyces sp. M-16. Next base: position 5,322 of record NZ_JBFRER010000037.1, read on the forward strand.
AGCGGGCGGGGTTGACCTTCTCGCTCATCTCGACGTACCAGTCCATGGGACGGGCGCCTTCGAGCTTGGCCCAGCCCGGGGAGACGCCGAGGCGGAAGGCACCGGGTACCTGGCTGCCGTCGGCCGCGCGGGGGATGATCTCCAGCGGGGAGAGACTGTTGGCCGGGTAGATGACGCAGTCGCTGTAGGCGGCGAGCGGGGCCCGGCCGGTGAGCTGCTGGGTCTTCACGATGCGGCGGTGCTGGATGACGCGGGCGGTGGAGATGATGGAGGCCCGGATGTCGGGGCGCCACCAGGGCTTGTCCAGCTCGGGCCAGGGCTGGCCGTCGACGTAGTCGCGGTAGCGGGCGGGGCTGGCGTTGAGCTTGCCGACGCCGGACTTCACGGACTGCTTGATGGCCCGCAGGACGAGGCGCTCGGCCTGGTCGCCTTCGCCGTTCTCGTAACGCTCCATGGCCTCCAGGAAGGCTTCCGGGGTCATGTCTTCGGTGATGCCCAGGCGGGCCATGGTGGTCTTGTAGGCGGCCGCCAGGCGCTCGTTCCAGGGGTCGAGCCAGCCCGCGCCGAGGGGTTCGCGGAGCCAGGCTTCGAGGGGCTGGGGGTTGAGGCCGAGCTTGCGGGCGTAGTCGACGGTCTGGGTGGTGTACCAGCCGGGGCCGGTGGGGCGCTGGCCGTTCGCGGTGAAGGGGTTGGGCAGGCGGGGGTCCAGGTCAGCGCCGGAGAAGTCGACGCGCCAGGCGCCGGGGATCTTGGGGTCGAAGGCGGGGCGGTGGTGGTGGACGGGGTCACTGTCACCGACCCGGAGCCGGGAGGACCCGGACAGGAAGCTGGTGTTGGTGTCGATGCCGACGACGTGCGTGAAGGCGCGCTCGTCGCCTTCGGGGGCGCGGTGCCAGGACCACGCCTCTTCGCGCATGATCTGGTCGTCGGGGCGGGCGTTGCCGTACAGGGCGTGGACGACGGGGTGTTCGGCCCTGGCTTCGCAGGGCGCCGGCTGGCGGGGCTGGGTGAGGGAGCCTTCGACGGGGCCGGAGACGTAGGTCTCGGTGACCTCCCCGGTCTCCTCGTCGGTGGTCTCGACTCGGACGGGGCGGGTGGCGGGGCGCAGCTGGAGCATGAGTTCCAGCCCGGAGGTGGCCATGGTTCCCCGGGGGGCGATGACGCGCTGGGCGTAGGTGCCCAGGGTCCGGGCGATCTCGGGAGCGGCCATGTCCTGGGGCAGTGACCAGCCGGATTCCTTGCCGAGGGCGCCCCAGGGTGCGATGGCGAGCTGGACGCACATGCGGCGTCCGCCTTCGACGGGCCGGTAGATGCGCGGCCAGGGGCCGAAGCCGCGGCGGGTGAGGGACCAGCCGGCCTTCTCGATGGCCTTGATGACCCGGTGCCCGTCTGCGAGTCGCTGGCCGCGTTCGTCTTCGAGGTCGGTGGGCAGGCCGAGCTTCTTCGTCGCGTTGGCGGTGAGGATGACGAGCGGGTCGGAGTCGGTGCCCCAGCGGTGCAGGCGGGCCTGGCCGAGTCCGGCGTCCAGCGCCCACTTCACCAGGGTCGGGATGGAGCGGGCGGGGCAGTCGATCGTGCGGCCGTCGACGAGGTGGGCGACGAGCTGGCCGTCCTGCGTGGTGTCGAGGACGGCGAGCGGCCCGTTGGGGAAGTTCTCGGTGGTGGCCGGAACTTCGAGCTGGGCCCGGGACTTGTGTGCGGGCGCCGTGATGACGCTGGGACGCGGGGAGGGGGTCTCGGCGGGCGCGGCGACCTGGGCCGGGATCGACGGCGTCACCGGGACCGCGGGCGCGGCCGGCTTCTGGGCGAGGTGGGGGAACGCCTGGGCGTTGAGGTGCTGCATGTCGGGGTGGAGGTAGCCGACGTCGCAGCGCATGACGCCGGGGATCTCCATGTGCGCCCACTCGCCGTTGCTCTGGTGGGTGGTGTGGTGTCCGCAGCGCACGCAGGTGCCGCCGGGGACGTCGTCCATCTGCACAGCCATGCGGGTCTCCTCCTCGGCTGCAGGCGGGGTGCTGGCCGGGGCGGCCTGGTGGGCGGCGCCGATTTCGGGCTCGTCGGTGAGGGTGTCCTGGACGGGGCTGTCGCCCTGCGGCGTGCCGCTGTCGTCTCCGGGGCCCTCGCCGCCTCCCCCTTCGGTGCCCGGGGTGGGGTCTTCGTCGGTGTCGTCTCCGGTGGGGAGGACGAAGGTGTAGGTGTCGACGGTCGTACGGCCGGTGCGGACCTTGTTGCGGAGCTGGTTGTTCGTGATGAGGCGGCCGTCGTCGCGGAGGTCGCGCAGGCCCAGGAGCGCGTCTTCGATGTTCGCGGCGGCGGCGATGGCCTTGATCCCGTTGGAGAACACCGCGACGTGCTGGGGGGCGAGGTAGAAGCCTTCGAGTTCGCGCGAGGCGAGCTGCGGGGCGTTCTCGCCGCCCTGGATGTACGCCTTGTAGAGCTCGAAGTCGGGGAAGGCGCCCGGCCGGGAGGAGACGGCCTGGACGACGGCGGCCAGGAGGCGGTCGGCCGGGTTGCCGCCGCGCTCCTCCAGCTCCATGGTCAGGGTGCCGAGGCGCTCCCGGGCCGCGCGGAGGGCGGCGTCGCGCAGGCCGGTGACGTCCAGCATCTCTTCCAGGCGTTCGGCGCCGGCGACCGCGAGGGCCAGGTGCTCGCCGAGGGTGGAGGCCACGCCGTCGACGCCGCTGCCCAGCTCGTCTTCCGCCTTGGCGACGGCGTCGCGGAAGTCGTTCAGGCGCAGATCGGCCAGGAGCCAGCGCAGCGGCCAGCCGTAGGCGCGGTAGCTGAGCTGCTTGACGCGCTTGGCGGTCTGGCCGTCCTTGACGATGGGGGTGGGGATTTCCACGACGCGGGCGGCGATGCCCTCGTTGGTGATGCGGCCGGTGACCGAGACGTTGCCGGTGGCGAAGAGGACCGATTCCCATCCGGCGGTGGTGCGGGAGCCACCGCCGCGCAGGCCGATGGTGCGCTTGGCGCCGTCGGTGGTGGTGAAGATGGTCTGCTCCAGCTTGGGGCCGGAGAGTCCGGAGGCTCCCAGCTCGTCGCGGAAGGCGGTGACGATGCCGAGGGCGCCCAGGCTTTCCATCAGGCCGATCGGGCTGACGCTCCACCCGGTGACGACGTACTTGGGGTTGCCGAAGATCGCGGCGCCCGCGTCCATGCCGGTGGTCTTGCCCTGGCGGGCTCCGCCGACCGCCAGAACCCAGAAGCCCTGGCGCTCCAGCGGGCTGAGGTAGACGCCGCCCAGCGCGGCGCCGAGCATCAGGGCCAGGCGCTCGTTGCCGTCTTCGGCGGCGAGGGTGAGCAGCTTCTGCCAGTTGGTGCGGGCCCGGCCTTCGCTGAGGATCTCGACGAAGTATCCGGGCGGGGCGACGTCGCCGGAGGGCACGACGAGGGTGTCCTCGTTGACCCAGCGCGGGACTGCTTCCTGCTCGGGGGCGTAGGTGACTGCGATCTCGTTGATGGCAGTCTGGACGGCCTTCTGCACCTTGTCGTCGGCGGACAGCGGCACGTTCAGCATCTGCGCCCACTCGCCGGTCTTGATCTGGTCGGGGGTGCACTTGGCGATCTCGGCGCCCTCGTCCAGGGACATCGTCAGGCGCAGGTCGTGGCGGGCGCGGCGGGCGGCGCCGTCGCGGACCACCAGCTGCTCCAGCACGTAGGGCAGGACGGAGGAGAACTCCCAGACCTCGACGCGTTCGCCGGTGCGGGGGTCGCGGACGGTGGTGAGGCGGTAGACGCCGCGGTCGAACTCGTCGCTGCCGTCGCCCAGCGAGTAGCGCCACTGGCCTGTCGACATGGCGAGGGGGTTGGCCGGCTCGATCTCGGCGGGCTTGGGGCCGCGACGCTTCGGGCCGGTCTTCTCCTTGGGCTCCGCCTTCTTGGCCGGGGACTTCTCCGGGGCGGGAGCCGGGGCCGGGGCGGCGGGTTCGGCGAGCGCGCCTTCCAGCGTGAGGGCGTCGACGTCCTCGAAGTCGTCCAGGGTGTGGCCGGCCTGGAGGTGGTCGGTGGCGTCCGCTCCGTCCGCGTCGACGGCCGCGCGCACGACGCGGACGGAGGCCGCGACGCCGTCGAGCTCGTCTGCGACCTGGGCGGCGTGGCGGTAGCCGACGAGGTCGTTGTCGGCGACGACCACGACGTGCGCGCCGCGGAGCTGCTCGGTGTGCTGGCTGGACCAGGACCCGGCGCCGTTGGAGTGCGAGGTGCCCACGCCTCCGGCCGCGATGACGGCGTCGGCGTCGCCTTCGCCCTCGGTGACGTGGATGGTGCGGCCGTCCTTGATGGCGGCGGCAACGAGGGGGAGGTTGTAGAGGCCGAGCCAGTCGCCGAGCTTGCGGCCCGGGTAGGGGTTCTTGCCGTCCGGGTACGAGGTCGCGAAGCGGCGGCCCTTCTTCTTGTCCGGGCAGGCCGCGTCCGTGCACTTGTGCCGGTGGACCCGGGCGAGGATCACACCGTCGACGTCGGTGTAGGTGTGGGTGGTCTCGGCGAACGTGTGGGTGTGCCCGGCCAGAGCCTTCTTGAGGCGGGCCTGGGTGGCCTTGCGGGCCTTGGCCACGTCCTTGTCCGGGGTACGGCTCGGCGCGGGCGCAGGCTCGGGCGCGGCCTCGGGGGACGTACGGCGACGCGGGAGGGAGGTGCCCCGGGCGCCGCTCTTGGCCTGGGCCTCCGGGGACAGGCCGTCGTACAGGTCGGCCCAGCTCAGGCCGAGGGCGTCGATGACGGCCCGGCGGTCGCAGCCGCCCTTGCACTCGAAGACGACCCGGCCGGCCTTGTCGTGGGTCGGCGGCTTCCAGTCGGCGGAGAGCGAGGGGCTGTTCACGTCGTGCACGGGGCACAGGGCGTCCAGGCCGTCACCGCGCGGGCGCGGGTTGCAGTCGTGCGCCTCGAGCGCGGCGAGGAACCGCTGGAGGCTCACCCGGTCGTGGGAGCCCTGGGTGGACGTTTGGGTGGTGGGGGAAGTCACCGGGCACCACCGCCGGAGATGGACACGGCCGGGGTGACATTCGGGACATTTGAACTGCTGGTGTAGTGGATGGCCGAAGCCATGGGTACCCTCTCAACTAGCGAGGGCATCGCTTCCTGAACCAGCAGCGGTTGATAAGGCCGCCTTCCGGGCTTGATAACCCCGGTCGGGAACAGGTCGCGATGCTTGTGAATAGATGAGGGCCCGGAGAACCTGAGCAGGGGGAACCGGGCCTTTGTCGTGTCCGGGGTCAGGCGACCGCTATCACCCTGGACTCCTCGTCCCGGGCGCGCATGATCTCCCGCACCAGATCCTGCAAGTCGTATGTCGCGTTCAGGAACGCCTGCGGGTCCTCGGCCAGAGCACGCGCCGAGCGTTCGCTGAGCAGACCCACCGACAGCGCGATCGCCATCCGCCGGCCGTTGTCCGGGGAGATCCCACGCCGGACGTCGTGTCCGGGCACGCCCGCTCTCGCGGCGATCGAAGCAGCAGTCGGTCGCGTGACCGCGCCGGACATCCGCGCGATCTCCGCAGCCGTCACCCCCACCCGTTGATCCGGGCCACGGTGAGATGAGCTCATGAGCTTCTCCCCATCCTCCATGCGAAAAATCATCAGACGTCAACCTACACCACGCCAGCGACTTCGGGATCACAACGCGCCACCTTCAAAAACGTTCGTCACAGCGGTACTTCAGTCGGATAGGCCGATGAGCCGGGCTGGCGCGTGCCAGCCCGGCCCCCAGCTCGGGGTCAGTTGGGCGTCGGCGCATCCGAGTGCTGGCGCACCGGCATCAGCAGGTAGCGCAGGGCGCACCGGTCGGAGTCGGGCGTGTGGAGGAGGACCGGCCGGTCGGGCCGGGTCAGACTCAGCTGCACGGTGCGGGACTTGAGGGCCCGCAGACCGCCGAGCAGGTACGTCGGGCTGAGGGCCAGGCGGATCGGCTCACCCTTGACGGAGCGGGCGTCCAGCTCGTCCCTGGTCCGCGCCTCGTAGCGGGATCCGCCCGCGATGACGACGGGAGCGCCGGGCTGGATCGTGAGGCAGACCGGGACGTAGTCGCCCGCCACGGCGACGGCGCGGCGCACCACTTCGACCAGTGCCATGCGGTCCAGCACCGCAGTGGTCGCGAAGGACTTCGGGGTGAGCTTGCCGAGGTCCGGGTAGTGGGTGGCCTCCAGCAGCGTGTGGGCGACGGTCATGCCGGGCGTCGACACGGAGAACCGCTGTCCCTCGGCCGAGGGCAGGCCGATGGTCACGGTCTCGGCGTGCCGGACGTCGGCGGCCGTCGCGCGCAGTGCCTTGCCGGGGACGAGGCAGAGCTGGGACGGGGCCCGGCGGGCGGTCCGCTCGATCGGGATGGACCGGAAGGAGGCGCGGTGCCGGTCGGTGGAGGACAGCCGGAGCTCGTGGCCGGCCAGTTCGACGCGGATGCCGCCGAGCATGGGAAGCGTGTCGTCGGTCCCGACGGTCACGGCGACCTGGTTGACGGCCGCCACGAAGTCCCGGCCGCTGACCGTCCCGACGGTCCTGGGCAGGTCGGGCATCGCCGGGTACTCGGCGTCCAGGAGCGGGACGCAGACGCTGCTCGCGCCGAAGGCGAAGTTCGCGATGCCGGTGTCGACGGTGATGTCGAGCGGGGCCTTGGCGGGGAGGGTGCGGGCGATGGCGGTGAGCATCCGGCCGGGCAGGACGGCGGTGCCGGCCAGGTGCACGGCCGCCGGGACTGCGGTGCGCACCCCGATCGTCGGGTCGCCGGAGGCGGTGAGGGTCAGCTGCTGTCCGTCGGCGGTCAGCTGGAGCCCGGCCGCGATCGGCTCGGTGGGCCGGGCGGGGATGCGGCGGCCGACCAGGCGCAGGGCATCGGTCAGGGTCTCGGTGGTGAGGGTGAGCTTCATGCGGCGGTGCTCCTTCCAGAGGACTGCGGACGCGGGGAGGGGGTGGGGTGGAGGTCGATCGGGCCGGGCCCGTACGTGCCGGGCGCGGGCGGGGAGAGGACGGCCTTGAGCTGGCCCCGGTAGAAGAGCCGGCCGTCGTCCCCGAGCTCGAAGGGGACGGGCTCCGGCTCGCCCTTGGGGCGCGGGACCGGCTCGTACACCGGGACGGTGTCGATCCGTTCGCCGTCGATGAGGAGCCCGCGGTGGTCGCAGCGGATGACGTGGCCGTAGCGGTGGACTTCGAGGGCCTGGCGGTTGGCGGTCTTGTCCTCGCGGTCCCAGCGCCACGGGCGCAGGTAGTCGCTCATGCCGCCATCTCCAGCTCGGTGCCGGTGATGGCCTCGGTGAGCGCGGAGACGAGGACTTCGGCGACCGGCGGGGTCACCGCGTTGCCCAGCAGCCGGACCCGGTCGCGCTTGCTGCGGGCGGCGAGCTGGTAGTCGTCGGCGAACGCCATGCCGCGGCCGATCTCGTGCGGCTCGAGCATCCGGTAGAGGACGTCCTGGATGTCGATGTCGGCGAGGGACTGCACCAGCGCCCACCGGTCGCGCGTGGTGAAGGCGCCGACCGGCGCGGTGGCGGGGACGGCGTTGCCGTTGCCGTAGTACGGCACCAGCAGCGTCTGGAGGTCCTCGCCGGAGATGCCGGGCGGGGTGACCAGGCCGTGGTGGTTGCCGCCCGCGGTGACGGCGTGCAGCGGGACCGAGAGCGGACGGGCCCGCTCGGAGTCCCCTCCCCCGCGTACCGGGGTCACGAAGGGCTCGAAGACGCCCGGCGGCAGCCAGGCAAGTCCTGTCTCGTTGCGGGCCGTCTGCGTGCGCAGCGGGCGGTGGACCGGGCTGGCTTCCTTGCCGTCGCGGCCCTCGGAGGGGATCAGCAGCGGCGGCACCGCGAGCGCGTCGTTCTCGCGCGTCGTCCTGGTCGGCATGGGGGCGGACACCGGCGTCGCGGACTCCCGCCAGGTCCCGCCGGAGGGCACCATCACCGGCTGGGCGAAGCGCTCCAGGCCCGCCCTGATCCGGGCGATGGTCTTGGGCTTGAGGCCCTCGGGGGCGTCCGCCGTGCGCGGCCGGCTCCCGATCGGGGTGCCGGGGATCGTCCAGTCGATCGCGGCGAGGGCGGGCAGGACTTCCGGCTCCACGATCTGGTTCCGGCAGCTGGTGGACGGGCACCGGTACACGTACTGCCCGGAGCGGATCCCGTAGCGGCCCATGTCGGCGCCCGGCTTCTTGAACACCTGCATCGCCCGGACGACCCGCTCGCAGCCGGAGCACCAGGCAGCCGGCCGCAGCCACTTGTTCCAGTCCGGGCTCCGGCCCAGCGAGCGGTGCCAGTAGGCGACGTAGAGGCGGTCGCGGGACTGCGGGGCGCGCAGCAGGGTCGGCGCCTGGGCGTGCATGCTGTTCAGCGCGATCGTCTTCGTGGCGTAGCCGAGCTTGTGGAGCTCGCCCAGCCAGCGGTCCCACTCCACCCAGGCCCGGCAGTCGATGACGTTCTCCACGACACCGGCGAGGACCAGGCCGCCGCGCTCCTGCACCCCGCGCAGGTACATCGGGACCTCTTCCATCAAGGCGCGGGAGCGCTCGTCCGCCGGGTCCCGGGGCTTCTCGAAGCCGGGCAGTTCCTCCTGCGCGGTGTGGAAGTCGCGCTTCTTGCCGCGGGCGTTGGTCCACTTCGGGCACTCCGGGGAGGCCCAGAAGATCTGGGCGGCCGGCCACTTCTCCACCGGGGCCTGGCGGATGTCGCCCTTCCAGTGGTCGGCGTGCGGGAAGTTGAGGGCGTGGGATTCGATCGCCGGGTCCCAGTGGTTGGCGGCCCGGGTGACCCGGACGCCGGGGACCGCGTCGATCCCCTGCGAGCTGCCACCGGCGCCGCAGAACCAGTCCATGGCGTTGATCTCGCCGTCGTGCCGGTAGCTGCTCACAGCCAGACCTCCGGGGCGGTGTCGGTGTCGAAGGTGAAGGTCATGGCGCCGGGGCCCGGCTGGATGCGGCCGTGCTCCTCGAGGAGGTCCAGGTGGCCCTCGGTGCAGATCAGGCGGCCGTCCTCCAGCAGCTCCCACTCGTAGGTGGAGGCGACCTCACGGGCCTGCTGCTCGGTGTCGAAGTGGGCTTCGCCGCCGTCGGGGTTCTCCAGGACCTGGCCGCACTCGTCGCAGACGGCGGCCAGGCACGTCACGGTCTTGAGAGCCATCACCGCACCGCCTTCGCGGGGCGGCCGAGGGGGCGGACCTTCCAGCCCTTGTCGCGCCAGGTGCGGATCGTTCCCTTGGTGATGCCGAGGTAGAGGCCGACGTCGGTCGGGCCCATGCCCTTCGCGGTCAGCAGACGCGCGACCTCGATCTCCTCGGGCCGGGTCAGGCCGCAGGGGAGTTCGCCGTTGACGGCGAGCTCGACGGCAATCCAGTCGATGCCGCGCTCCTCGTCCACGGTGACCGCGCTGGTGGTGGCGAGGCTGATGCGGCCCTGGCCGGTGCCCAGGCGGTGGGCGGTCCTCATCCGTCGGCGGGTCATGCCGCCACCGCCTCGGGCAGGACGACGACGAACTCGTCGCGGCGGGCGGCGAAGTGGACGTGCGCACCGTTCCCGCTGGCGGCGGCGAGCTGGTCGGCCTCGGTCAGCGCGCGGGGGTTTCCCGCGGGAAACGTCTCGACGCGGCGGCAGGGGCGGCCGTCGCAGTCGGCGCACCAGGAGTCGGTGGGCGGGCACGCGGCGGTGCCGCTTGCGTCCCGGGCGATCGGTGTGGTCATCTCGGTCTATCCCTTCGGGGTGTGTGCGGGGCGCGTCCACTTGCTTGCTGGCTGGGGGACGCGCCCCGTCCCTGTGTCTGGGTGCTGGTGGTCAGAGGGCCTGCGGGCAGTACGGGCAGTCGCAGTGATGGCCGGCGAAGACGGCGCGTTCGCGCTCGTGCTCGGCGGCGGGGTCTGCGGCCAGGCGCGGCCAGCGGCCCGAGTTCCGCTCGGCCTGGACGACGGTGCGGACCTGGTCGACGGCGCCGCTGACGACGCCGAGGCGGAAGGCGATCAGGGACGGGTGTTCCTTGATGTGGCCGCGTACGAGGACGTCGGCGAGGTCCACGACCATGCCGTGCGCGGCGATCTGCACGGCGTCGAGGGTGTTGTTCACGTCGCTCACGAGTCGCTGCCTTTCGGTGGGCCGCCGGGACCGGGTGGTCCCGGCGGAAACGCGAGTCGAACATGCGGAGCCTGTGGAAGCGGGACGCGGAAAATGCGTCCCGCCGCAGGTCAGCTGTGGATAACTCCGAGGGCGACGGCGCGCAGTTCGGCGTGGGCGAGGTAGTCGATGGCCACGCGGCGGCCCTTGTCGCCGGGCAGGCGCAGGACGCCGGTCCCGCGTCCGGCACTGGTGAGGGCGGGGTCAACACCCAGGCGGGACAGGAGCTGACGGCTGGGTCGGCCCATGACGACGGTGGCCATCTTGTTCAGGACGTCCTGGTCGCCGAGGCCGAACCAGCGGAGCGCGGAGAGATCGGCGTCGACGGCAAGGCGGCACCCGACGCTGCCGCCGATCAGCACGATGGCCCGGAGCAGCCGCACAGCGGCGTCGAGCCTGGCCTGGTCTCCCCCGTTGATGCGGGCCAGGATCTGCGGGAGTTCTTCGACGACCAGGAGCCTCTGCGGACCCGTTTCCCCGGAGGTGTGCCGGCGCATCATCTCGGCGTGGAAGAGGCTGATCTCTTCCACCATCGTGTGCGGGGAGCTGCTGAGGCTGAGGCCCGGCAGGCCGTCCAAGACCTCGAAGCTGGTCCGCTTGGGGTCGATGACGGTGACGGTGGCGCCGTCGGCGAGGGCATGCGCGGCGACACTGCGCAGGAGGGAGGAGACGCCGCCTCCGGTCCATCCGGCGGCCAGCAGGTGCGGGTGCTGGTTGAGGTCGAGGGTGACGGCCTCGCCGGTGTCGAGGTCGGTGCCCAGGGCCAGGTGGTGGTGGTTGTGCGCCTGGGGGATGCGGTTCGTGGTCATCGGGGTGCCCTTCTGGCAGACGTGGTCGTGGTGTGGCGGTTCAGTGGTGGAGGGCGCCGAGGGCGAGGCTGCGGGCCTGCTCGGCGGTGATGTGCGTGAGGTCGAGCTGGCGGCCCTGGGCGGCGGCCGGGGTGCGCCAGATCGCGGCACCTGCGCGGGGGCGCTCCAGGAGCGGGTCGACGCCCAGCAGGCGGGCCAGGTCGTGGTCGGCGGGGCCGATCACGAGGGTGGCGGTGGCCGACCGGAGCAGGTCGGCGTCCAGCTGCTGCATGACGGTCGCGGCGTCGATGTCGGTGATGAGGTGGACGCCCGCGGCTCGGCCGGTCAGGAGGATCCGCTTGAGGTCGGTCAGCGCCCACAGCAGGTCGTGGTCCTCTTCGTCCCTGGCGTTGTGCCACAGGGCCGCCAGGCCGTCGACGGCCAGGACCCGGCGCCCGGAGATCAGGGCGGGGTCCGTCGCGGCGCCGCGGAGGCGGTCCTCCATGTCTCCGACGTAGGAGCGGATGACATCGCGGACCTCGCCCGGCTCGTAGGCGACGTCGAGGCCGGGGATGTCGGCGAACTCCTCGTACTCGGCGGTCCAGCCGTCGATGACGGTGGCGGTGCCGCCGGTGGCGACGGTGTGCGCGGCGATCAGCCGGATCAGGGACGTGGTGCCGTACCCGGCCCCGGCCGCGATCGTCAGGTGCGGGGTCGTGTCCCAGTCCAGGAGGACCGGGGCGCCGGTGGCCGGGTCGGTACCGAGGGGCACCAGGTGGGCCTGGGCCGGGTCGGGGGTGGAGGCGGTGGTCATGGTTCCTCGTCTCGGTCGGTCAGTGAGCGGTCATGGTCTGCGGGAAAGCGGACAGGTCAGTCGCCGGCCGATTCGGCGATCACGGCGGCGCGCTCAAGGAGCTCGAGGACGGCGCCGACGGTGAGCTGGCCGATGTTGTTGGCGACGGCGATGTCGTGGCGGCGGCGTACGTCGGCCGGGTCCAGACCGCAGGCGCGGGCCTCGGCGTCGAGCCGGGCGAGGTACGCGTCGGAGGGCCGGGCGTAGGAGGCCGGTTCGGTCATCGCGGCGCGGATGTGGACGTGGGAGCGCAGCGCGGTGTCGGCCTCGGCGGCTACGGCCTGGAGCGCGCCGAGGATGCAGTGCCGGCCGCTGGCGTCGGTGAGTTCGCCACGGCACCATCCGGCGGTGGCCAGGACGGCGGCGGCGCGGCGGATGTGGACGCTGGCCAGGTGGGCGGGGCGCAGGTGTCGGCGGGTGAGCCGCTCCAGCAGGGTGGGGCGGGCCCCCAGCTGGGCGGCGGCGGTCGCGCGCTCGTTGCGCTCGACCTCGGCGAGCCCGGCCGCGACGAGCGCGGCGATGTCGATCCCGGTCCCCCGCCCGGTGACGGCAACCGGCGACGCGGGGAGGGGGTTGGCGGGGGTGATCTGGGCCAGCCATGCCTCGACCTCGTCGGCGAGGTGCCGGGTGCTGGTCTCGATCTCGGCGAGGGAAGCGGTCATGATGGTGATCTCCGGTTCTCTGTTGGGGTGCCGGGGGCCCGGGGCGGTCGACGCACTTTTGCCGGTGGTGACGGCCGTCCCGGGGCGTAGCTAGCGGCGGGTGACGTCCCAGACCTGGAGCGGTCGGGCGGGGTCGTCGAGGACCAAGTCCGCGTCACGGCGGTGCCGGACGGCGGCCAGGTCTCCGGCCTCGGCCAGGGCGAGTTCGCGGGCCTCGCGGCTGACCGTCGCGGTGACGACCAGGCACTGCCAGCCCCGGGCGCCGGTGGCCTTGTCGCGGGTGGGGATGTCGACGCGGTACTTCATGGCGGGCCTCCTCTTTCGTTCTCGGTGTCAGGCCGCGATCGGCTCGTCGTCGGCCCAGTCCTCGTCGTCCTCCAGCTCCTCGCCGTCCCCGTCGCCCGCGGTGGCCGGGAGGGTGCCGTGCGCGGCGCGGGCCAGGAGGATCAGCAGGTCGTCCGCCATCTCGGCGGCGCCGCCCAGGAGCTCGGCCAGCTCGCTGTGCTCGGCGGCCTGCGCGGCGGCGGTCATCGACTCCAGGAGCGCGGTGATGTCGGCGACCCGGCTGCGGGTGGACAGGAGCTGCGGCTGGTGGTCGGCCGGCTCGCGCAGCTGGCGGATCGCCGTGAGCGCGAGGGTCTGCGGGTCGGCGAACGCGGTGTCGGTCTGGGCGTCGAGGGCGGCGATCAGGTCGCCCTGGTCGGTGAAGACCGTCGCGGTGACGTTGGCGGTGGCGGTGGTCAGCTGGTGGATGCTCATGTCGGTTCTCCTCCGGGTGATCGGGACTTGGGCGGTGCGGTGGCGGGCGGGCCCGCCGGGGATATGCCGGGTCAGTTCAGGGAGGTGCTGCGGCAGGATCCGTCGTCGTCGCAGTCGGGCCGGCCCTCGATGTCTCCGGCGAGGAGCGCGGCCCCGGAGAGGGCGGCGAGCGTGCCGACCAGGTCGTCCTGCGTGGTGACCTCGAAGGACTGGTAGCCCTTGCCGCAGGCGCACGGGGCCAGCAGCGTCGCCTCCGAGTCACCGCTGAACCCGGGCTCGGTCGGCCACCAGGTGTGGTGGAGCCACACCCCGTGACCGAGGTGGACGACCGCGGCGGCCGGGACGTAGTAGACGTCCAGGCGGAGCGAGGGGAACGCCGTCCACGCGTCCGGGGTGGACAGAGCGGCGGCCAGCGACTGCGGGAGGTCGGTGACCCAGCGGCCGGCGGCCTCCATCGCCCCGGCCCGCTCGTTCAGGTCGGCGATGCGGCGGACGGCCTCGGGGCTGTGGAACTCGGCGTACGCGGTGAGCAGCTGCTCCAGCGCGCTCTGCTCGGCCGGCTGCGTCGGGGTGTTCACGGGGTTCTCCTTCGTTCAGGCGTGGACGCGGGGAAGGGGCTGGGGTCAGAAGCCGCGGATGCGGAAGGCGCGCAGGGCCGGGACGGACAGGACCGCGAAGGCGATGACGGTGATGCCAAGGGCGACCTCGCGGCCGTCGGCCGGGGCGCCGTGCCAGACCATCCAGGCGGTGGCCGCGCCCGTGGCGCCCCAGGCGAGGCGGGCGCCGAACGCCTTGGTGACGAAGGACAGGAGGCCGGTACCGGCGACCGTGAGGATCCAGGCGCCGTACGCGGTCGGCGCGGTGACGGCGAGGCCGGCGGTGTGGCTCTGCAGGTACGTCCAGACCGGGCTGGTGATGGAGGCCAGCAGGCCCGTCCGTCCGCCCGAACCGGCGGGCACCTGGACCCCCGCGACCGCGTTCACGCCGTCGACGGCGGACTCGGCGATCAGGGCCAGGCTCATCACGGCGACGGCCGCCACGGCCAGCAGGACGGTCGCGCCGACCGTGGCCTTGATCCAGGTCGTCGTCTCGTCCCAGCCGTCGCGCAACGCGTTGCGCAGGTCGTCCGCGCGCTCCTCCAGCCACTTCCCGACGACCGGGCGGGCGACGCCGTACCAGCGGCGCAGGGCCGTTCGCAGGCTCTGGGCGAACGAGCCGGTGGCGATGCCCGGCTCGGCCGGGGCGGCCTCGGCGGTGGTCTTGAGGAAGAGGAACGGCGCCGGGATCTCGTTCTGGCGGCCGGTGGAGTCGGTGTGGTCGGTGCTCATCTGGGTTTCGCTCCTGTGGGTGGGTCGGAGATGGAGGTGGTGCGTTATCGGGGTGGGGGTGTGCCGGGCCGGGGGCTACTTCTTCGCCTTCTTGGCCTTCTCCTTGGCCAGGGCCGCCTCGCGCTCCTCGGCGCCCGCGATGATCCGGTCGATCTTTCGCTTCTGGCGGCCGCTGAGGTTGCCGCCGCGGAGGGCAGCGACCAGGACGGTCCCGGCGATCCGGGCGGCCTCGGTGTGGTTGATCGCGTCCTTGTCGGTGATGCGCATCTCGGGCTCCTTCGGGGTGGGTTGGGCGGACGGCGGGTTGCCGGGCGCCGGGGTCAGCGGGTGCAGGCGGGGAAGGTCCGGCCGGGGTCGCACAGCCGGACCGCGGCCGGGTGCTCGGTGATCTCGTGGAACTGGCCGTCGGCGGTGCGGACGGTGAGCCGGCCGCCGTCGCGGGTGATGACCTGGCCGAGGGGCTTGGGGCCGTCGAGCTGGTCGGGGTCCAGGACCGTGATGGCGAAGACCGGGATGCCGATCAGGGCGATGAACGCGGTCCGGGCCGGGCGCGGGAGGGAGGTGAAGTTCAACATCGGTGGCGCTCCTTTCTCGTGCGGTCGAGAGGGGCTGCGGTCCGGTCGTGGACGCCGGCGCCCGGTGCGGAATTACGCGCCGGGAACCAGCGACGGCGGCCGGTTCAGACCTTGAGAGTTCCGAGCCAGTTGAAGAACGCGGCGAGCCATTCGCCGATCTGCGGCCCTATCGAGGAGTCCCGGATGTAGAAGCCGAGGATTCCGGCGATGATCACGTGCCAGACCTTCATGGAGCCCATCTTGATGAGGGCTGCGCAGGCTGCGATGAGGAGAAGGATGATGGAAATGCTGGCCATTTGAATTCACCGTTTCTCGGGGGATTTTGAGACAGGGGTATCCAAGGAGCGTTAAGCAAAGGGGTTTTGATATCGGCGGTGGCGGCCCGGCCCGGTGATATCCGGGCCGCCACACGCTATTCGGCTACTTGCTGGCGACTTCCTTGACGCCCGTGCGGGGGAGGTTTGCCTGCCACCGCTTGAGGTCCTTGGGCCACCAGGCAGGGTAATTCCCGACCTGGAAAGTGCCCGGGATGTCGTCGCCCTCGCGCTTCTTGTAGCGGCTGCGGGCCTTGACGAAGGCGTCCTTCTCCATCTCCAGGAAGGCGGCGGCCGCGTCGTTGCCGACGATCGGCTCCGGCTCCTCCCGGGGCTGGACGAGAGGGATCACGACCCCGTCCGAACCGCCATGGACATCACTCTCAGTGGTGGAGCTGTTTGCGCCGTTACTGTCGGTTTTGTCCATGGACAGTCCATGGACACTTCCCAGGTGATCGCTAGGAGTGGACACTCCTGCCCTCACCATGGACACAGGCTCCGGAAGAGCCTCTGCCTCACGCTGAGCGATCGGCACGTAGGCCGGCGGAGCGACCGGGCTGCGGCCGTTGAGGGCGTACGCCCTGGCCTCGTCCTCGTCGACGAACACCAGCTGGCACACCCGCTCGGACCCGCCGATGACCACGATCGCCCGCCCGTTGTGGCGCGAGCTCTTCGGCCTCGGCGTCGTCGCGACCAGAGAATTCCACGCCTGCGGGGAGAAACGGGCGAGAATCTTTGCACCGTACTGGTCACGCAGTTCCGTACCGCCTGCGGCACGGGCGGTAAGACGCTGGTAGACGGAGATAATGTTCATGTTCGCCTGACGGCCCTTGAAAAGGCTCTTGGCGAGCTGACTGAACACCGGCGGGCGCGCCGGGTCCTTCTTCTCCTTGACGTCCATCCAGGTCTGGTAGGACTCCTCCGCGAAGTCGTTCTGCTCCTCCATTACGAGGAACCAGCGGGGGAAAGTCGCGGACTTATCGGCCTTCTTGATCTGGTAGCGGCGCTCCATTTCCAGCGCGAATCCCGCGATGGCGGCCCACTGCTCCGCAATTTCGGTGTAGATCTCGACCTCGGGAATGCCATCGAGGCAGTCCAGAGAAATCAGCTTCGGGTCGATGATGATGAACTTCTCGGCACCCTTGCGGATCTGCTGAACGATGATGTTCCGCAGAGTGGACGACTTGCCACCACCCGTACCGACCGACAGACCCACGTGCGGGGTCTCGTCCTCGAAGTCCAGGATGATCTTCTCGTTGCGGCTGCCCAGACCCAGCAGGACCTGCGAGTCGTTCAGCCCGTCGATCAGCTCCTGGACCTCGGAGAACAGGACCTTGGCCGGCGGACGCGGCGGGTGCTTGAACGTCACCACGAAGTTCTGGTGGTCCCAGGACGCGTCCCACTCCCCCGGAATCCGGCGGCTGACCAGGTTCTTCAGCCGTGCCTGCTCTCCATCGCCCAGCTCGGCCTCCGGCGGAATCTTGACCGACAGAGCCGCGTCGGCCTCAGCCGCGGCCCGGCGCTCCAGCCACCAGGCCACCAGCTTCAGCGCCCGGAACCAGTCGAGCCAGGCGACCGGCCTGCGGAGCAACTTCACCCAGGCCAGGGAGAGGCGGGCCACCGTCGCTGACGCGTCGATGCGCTCCACCAGCGAGGCCGGCAGCCGGTCCCGGAGCGTGCGGCGAACGAGATCCTCCCCGCCCATCAGGTGCTGCGGGATCGACACCCAGTCCTTGTGCGTCGCGCCGTCCGGGATGTCGTTCAGGATCTTGCGGGCCGCCGCGAAGAACGGCTTCACGACCATCTCGCGGTGGCGCCGGGCGAGCCGACCGCGCCTCCACAGCCACACTGCCATCACGAGGATGACCGCCACCGCGAGGGTGAACAGGCCCTGGTAGTTGGCCCACAGCCACCAGATGCCGCCCACCGCGGCCGCCAGGACGGCCAGGAGGAGCACCTTGGCCCAACGCGGGACCAGGCTCAGCCAGTGCCGCTTGTGGCCCTTCGCCCAGGCTCCGGGCATCCAGGCCGGGGCGTCGGCTGCCTGCATCGGCATCTGCTGGTGCGCTATGGCCTTCGCCAGGCGCCGCTCGCTCCGGCCGGCCCCGCCCTTCACGAGGGCCACGAGCACCAGGGCGCCGACGAGGAGGATCCAGACCGGCATCCTCACTCACCCGCCGCAACGTCGTCACGGAGGCTGATCTCGGCGGCGGAGCCGGTCAGGAGCAGCCCCATCAGCGTCTGCTGCACCTGCTCCGGCTGCTGCACGAACGCCTTCAGGTCGAACACGACCTGCATGGAGCCCTGCACGCCCTGCTCGCGGCCCTGCATCTGCGCCAGAACCTGGGCGAGCGCGCTGCTCTTCCCGCCGTTCGTCACCCCGCCGGGCAGGGCGTGACCCTGCTCGAAGGGGCTGCTCTCACTGCTCTTGCTGTTCTCGTCGTTCCGGCCGGTACTGCCGCTCTGGTCCTGGCCCTGCCGGGCCGCTGCGACAATGTCGTCCACGGTCATCTCCATCCATCTGGTGGGCCGTACCGGTCGGCGGGGATTGCTGCCAGGCTCTTCGCCCGCCGACCGGATCAACCAACTCACTGCGGTTCTGATCAGGTATTTCGCTGCTCTCGTGCTGTCTTGGGGTCCTGCCGTAGCTCTGCTGTACGGCCGAGACCATCACGGAGACCGGACACGCGGTCGAGCCCGCCTGCCGAACCCGCTGCATCCCGGCTGCCACGTCAGTCCCCGGAGGTAGGGCGGAGCTGACGGATGTTGCTCCGCCTCTCCTCCACCTGCTTCTTCGCGACCCGGTACGCCTGCCCCTCGTTCACGCCCTCCCGGCCGTGCAGGGCCAGCCACCGGACGAGCTGCCCGGCCACTGTCGTTCCGGTCACCGAGATCGCGTAGCGGATCGCGTCGCTGTTCTTCGACAGCTCCGGCTCCTGCAACTTGGCAGTGTGCAGGGCCCGCTCCATCTCCTCGCGGCTCAGGACCGGCTCCCGCTCCTGCACCTGCTCCTCCGGCGCCTGCTGCGCCCACACCGTGGCGTCCAGCACCGCATCGGTGTCGTCCGCCTCCGGGCTCGGCGCACCGCCGGGGCTCTTCGGGTCGTCATCGTCGTCCGGACCGTCCTCGCTCTTGCTGGCCTCCTCCAGCAGCTGCTCCAGCGCCTCGTCCACGCCGTCCTTCGACGCGGGGAGGGGGTTGCCCGCCTCCAGCTGGAGAGCCTCGGCCGAGCCGTGCTGGGCGAGGTACGTACGGAACACCTCGAACATCCGCTCCTCGCTGCTGGTCAGCTCCAGCGGCGGAGCGGCCGGCGCGGCGGTGACCTCGGGGACCTCGACCCACGGGGACGGGTGCACCAGCTCCACCAGGGCCGGGGCGTGCGAGGAGACCGCCAGGTCCGCCAGCAGGAGCCGCTTGCGCTCCGGGTTGCCCGCGACATCGGCACGGCGCAGCGTCGCGCGCAGCTTGCTCCGCAGCCGACGGCCCCGCCATCCCTTGAGCTGCTTCTCGTTCAGGCCGCGGTACCGGTCGGCCAGTTCAGCGGCCCGGCTACGGGCCCGCTCCTGGATGAGCTCCTCGGCGTCCTTGTCCTGCTCCGCGATCCCCAGACGGGCCAGGAGCTGCTGCTGGAACCTCCGCATGATCCGTGCTGCGACACCGTTGTTCTCGGTGTTCTCCTCACCGGAGTGCCGCAGCTCGATCCCCATCGCCAGGTGCCACAGGAGCGCGGCGCCCATCGGACCAAGGACGATCCGCCAGGCCGCGCCGGCCGCCGAGTCGGACTCGGAGATCGCGGGGACGGCAAGGAAGGCGGAGAGGACCCAGACCAACGTGCCCGGCAGGCCCGTACGTCGCATCTCCGCGTTGTGCAGGTTCTGCCTCGCCATCAGCGCCAGACCGAACAGCATCACTTCGCCGACCAAGAACAGGCCCGCACGCTCCCAGGTGTTCGAGATGTGCAGGTGCTCACCCGCGAACCGCCAGGCGGTGTTGGCGCCGACGCCCGTCGCACCGAGGGCGCCGATCGTCGACACCATCTGCGCGACCGTCATCCGACCCTGCGTGTAGCGGCGGGTCTTGAACGCCTTGATCCCGGCCTTCGCCCCGACAGCCAGCAGCGCGAGCAGCGCCAGGCCGACCACTGCGGCTCCAATCGCCACGGGCCAGGGGTTCGCATCGGCGAAATCCCCAATCCATCCGGTCATGCCAACTCCTATGTCTCGACTTACGCGTAGCTGTGGAGCAAGAACACTGCATGCTCCCTGCTTCCCCAAAGCTAGCGCATTGCCAGGAGAAATGCATAGAGCTGATGCCAACATCTCTGAAAGGTTGTCTGCATAGTCGTGTGTCTACAGGCTCATGCTGCCTGCTCAACGACGGGATCGACGCGGGAGGGGAGCCTGAGAACCACCGCGTTCCCCTGCCGATCCAGGGCCGCTTCAACCTCGCGCTGCTGCACGGGAAGCAGGCCACCGTGGATGCTGTCGGCCGTGTCTCCGGTGAGTACGGCGAGCGAGAGGCAGCGGTCGCGGACGGAGCAGCCCTGGCACACCTCGCGCTCTTCCTCGGTCTGGACCAGGTCGCGGGCGACCGTGCGGCGGGAACCGATAGCGCCGAGGTACCAGCGTTCGGCGTCGTACCGCCGGCACTGCCCCAGCTCCTCGACTGCGGACTCGAGGTCGGGGAGCGACACGGAGTCGCGGACTGCGGCTACGCGAAGTGCGAGGTGGGCGGCGGTGTCGAGCGTCATCGCGGCGTTCATCTGCGTTCCTTCCGAGCTGTCGTTTTCGATGTGACAACTCAAGCGGGGAAGGCGGACAGGAGGTATCACGCTGCCTTTCGGGTCTGCTTCAACGCGGTCTTCACGTGCGGGTCGCTGCTCGTTGAAATCGCGTGTAGAGACGGCGTGCTGGCGCTGCATCAGCCCTCCTCCCGTGCTCAGCCCGTACCGGCTGTCACCGGTGGTGGATAGGCTGAGCGCTGCCTGTGATCCGTTTGTATCCGCAGTGCAAGGCCGGATGGCAGGTGCGGCATGTGGCCGCTGGGTGCTGGCCACGTGGGCCACATCGGGGAGGACGACGTGGGGCAGCGGCCGAACGAACTGACACCGCACGCGAGCCCACAGCACTACCTGGGCGCGGAAATGCGGTCGTGGCGGAACGAGCGCCGGCTGTCCCTGGCCAAGTTGAAGGCGCGGATCAGGTACGACTACAGCTACATGGCGCGCGCCGAGCGCGGGGAACAGGCCCCCTCGGCGTCGTTAGTCCGCGCGTACGACGACGCCCTGGAGGCCCGCGGCACCCTGGTCCGTCTCCACGAAGCGATCCAGAGCGGCGTGGGACTGGATGTCCTGTCTCGTGGCCATGTGGCCAAAGCGGGGGCCCATGTGGCCAACAGCCCGGCTGGTCTGGCCGAGGAAGCCAGCACACAGGCACCGTCGGAGGAGGGGATTTCCATCCCTTGCCGTACCTCTGACGGAAGGATCATCTTCGTGTCCGTACCTCGAAGGGTATTTCTGGGCGGCCTGGGCGCTGCTGCTGCCACGAGCCTCGTGGGCGCTCCGCTGGCTCAAGCGGCCCCTCGGGCGCCGATGGCGGACCGCAACCCGGTTGAGCACCTCCAGGCAATCCGCCGGGTGCTGATCGACTCCGACAATCTCTTCGGTCCCCACCAGCTCATCCCGAAGGTTCAGGAGCAGATCCACACCATCACCTCGCTCAGGGAAGGCCAGCGCGGGACAGACCGTCGCCAGCTCCTCCAGGTCCAGACCCAGTTCGCGGAGTTGTGCGGCTGGTTCCACCAGGACGCGGGAGATCACCGTGCTGCGCAGTACTGGATGGACCGTGCACTCCAGTGGTCCCACGGGGCCGGGGATCCGGACCTCACCGTCTACATCCTGGCGAGGAAGAGCCAGCTGGCCGGCGACATGCTGGATCCGGTCGAGGCGGTCGACGTGGCGGAAGCAGCGCAGGGCGTGGCCCGCCCGGGGAGTCGGTTGGCGGCCGTCGCGGCGACGTATGCCGCGCACGGGTACGCGCTCCAGGGGGAGGCGGCCGAGTCGTCGCGGGCGTACGACCGTGCACGCGAGCTCCTCCACGCTGTGGATCCCGATCCCTCGTCCAGCTGGGGTGTGTGGCTGGACGACGCCTACATCAGCGTCCAGCAGGCTCGCAGCCAGTCGGCGCTCGGTGACCATCGCGCGGCCGCCGAGGGGTTCCGTACGGCGATCTCCGCGCTGCCTCCGGGGTATCACCGCGACCGCGGGGTGTACCTCTCCCGCGAGGCGCTGGCGCTGGCCGGCACCAGGGACGCCGAGCAGGCCGCCACCGTGGGGCTGGAGGCTCTGGCGATCGGGAGCGAGACGGGATCCGCCCGGATCATGGCGGAGCTGGCTCAGCTCGACAGCGCACTGCAGGGGTGGCACGCGGTCCCGTCGGTCCGCGAGTTCCGGGACTCGCTTGACGCCTGTGTCGTCCACGAGGCGTGACCCGTACCCTCTGCCCCATTACCGCTCTTACCAGGGAGAACCGTTGCCCCGCCCCTATGTCCTCTTGAGTGTCGCCACCTCGGTCGACGGCCATATCGACGACACCAGCGCTGACCGGCTCCTGCTGTCCAACTCCGCGGACTTCGACCGCGTCGACGAAGTACGGGCCCAGTCCGACGCCATCCTGATCGGTGCGGGAACGATGCGTGCCGACAATCCCAGGCTGCTGGTCAACAGTGAGGAGCGCCGCGCGGCCCGAGTCGCGGCGGGCAAATCCGCCTACCCCCTCAAGGTCACGATCAGCGCCTCGGGTGAACTCGACTCGACCCTGAAGTTCTGGCACCACGGGGAAGCGAAGGTTGCCTACACCACCGACGCGGGGGCGGAGAAGCTCCGTGAACGGCTCGCTGGTCTGGCGGATGTGGTCTCTCTCGGCGAGACCGTCGACTTCGGCCGGCTCCTGGACGATCTGGGCGAACGAGGCGTTCAGCGGCTCATGGTTGAGGGCGGGGGTTCCGTCCACACCGCGTTCCTGTCCGCCGGGCTGGTCGACGAGATTCACCTCGCCATCGCTCCGCTCGTCGTCGGTCAGGGCGACGCGCCCTCGTTCCTCAACCCGGCGTCGTACCCGGGCGGCTCCACCCGGCGGATGACGCTCGCCGAGGTGCGGGCGGTCGGCGATGTGGCGCTGCTGCGTTACCTGCCCAAGCAGGAGGGCGGCCAGTGACCGAGCGCGCCTGGACGGACGACGACTTCGAGTGGATGAGGACGGCGATCGAGCTGTCCCACTCCTGCCCGCCCGCCGAGGGTGCTTTCAGCGTCGGTGCGGTCGTCCTCAACGCAGAGGAGGAAGAGGTTGCCCGCGGGTACTCCCGCGAAGGCGGCGACCTGCATGTCCACGCGGAAGAGGCTGCGCTCGCGAAGGTCAGCTCCGCCCAGCTTCGCGGGGGGACGATCTACACGTCGCTGGAGCCATGCACCCAGCGCCGTTCGCGGCCGCTGTCGTGCACGCAGCACATCCTGCGCTCGGGGCTGTCGCGGGTGGTGGTCGCCTGGCGCGAGCCCTCGTACTTTGTCGATGACTGCCAGGGCGTCGAGATGCTGACTGCGGCCGGCCTCACCGTCGTGGAGATTCCCGAGCTGGCCCAGGCCGCCCGCGCCGCGAACGGCCACCTTCCGGGGCTCAAGCCCTGACTGCTTCCTTCGAAGGCCCGGGTCAGTGACCCGGGCCTTCGGCCTGCTCGCCGATTCCCCGCCGATGTGACGGATTCGCGGACTATCGTGCAAGTTGAAGGGGTGCATCCGCGCAGCTCAGGGGCTTTTTCAACGATCGCTTCAACTCGCGGCTGATACCGGACTCTCGTGAGGCGGACCTAGCCTCCGGTTTATGGATACGAACGGCGGGGGTGACGTGGTGGCAAAAGATCATCCGGGATGGGTGCCTGGCACTCTGCGGAAGCATCGCGAGGCCCACGGGCTGACGCTGGAGGGTTCCGGAGAGGAGCTGCGGAAGATTGCGGAGATCGCCCGCCTTCCGATCCAGGCGAACTTCCAGACCGTCTTCAACCACGAGGCGGGCAAGGCGTACCCGAACCCGCACTACCAGCGGGCGTACTGCCTCCTGTACAACGCGGCGCCCTGGGAGCTCCAGTTCCGGAGCAAGCTGCCGCACGAGGAACAGTCCCAGGTTCCGAAGATCACGCCGCACACCGACTCCGTGACGGGCGCGCACGTCCAGGCCGTGGAGTCGGCGCTTCTGCAGATCGCTCCGGGTGGAGAGGTCGACCACCACGGTCTGCGACACCGGATCCTGGATGCCTGGCGCCGACGCCACACGGGCGGCGACCCGCACCGCCCTCATCTGGTGCTGGTCGGCGGCTACGCGGGGAGCGGGAAGAGTGAGCTCGCGGAGTTCATCTCGTACCTGACCGGCTGGCCTCGGCTCGACAAGGACTCCTTGACCCGGCCGCTGGTCGAGGCCCTCCTGGTGGCTCACGGCGGCGATCCTCACGACAGGCACACGCCGCTGTACTTGGAGAAGGCGCGGGATGCCGAGTACCAGTGCCTGATGGAGACCGCGGCCGACAACATCCGCGCCGGGATCAGCACCGTGCTCGATGCGCCGTTCCTGCGCGAGTTCTCCGACCCGGCCTGGATGCAACGGCTGATCAACAGGTGCAAGTCCCAGGGCGCCGAGGTCGCCGTGATCTGGGTGAAGTGCGATCACGAAAGCATGCGCGAGTACATCACGTTCCGCAGCGCAGCCCGCGACAGCTGGAAGCTGGGCAACTGGGACGACTACATCAAGGGCGTCGACGTGGACTTCGCTCCGAAGGTGGACCACTTCGTCGTCGACAACCGCCTCGGCTCCGCGGTGAGCCTCACGGACCAGGCCAAGCTCGCCATCGGACGGATGTACTCATGACCGCTCTGCCTCCCGCCGTGATCCTCTACGGGCCGCCGGCCGCCGGGAAGGACACCATCACTCGTGCGCTCGCCGAGCTCGATGCCGACTTCGCCCAGTTCCAGCGGCTCAAGGTCGGCAGTGGCAAGACCGACGGCTACCGGATGGGCAGCGCCGAGGACCTTGCAAAGCTGGAGAAGGACGGCAAGGTCATCTACTCCAACAGCCGCTACGGCAACGTCTACGTAGTCGACCAGCCCGGCCTGGACAAGATGGTGGCCGCCGGCCTGACCCCTGTACTGCACCTGGGGCAGATCGAAGGCGTCCAAGCCGTGATCGACGCCTACCCCGCGGACTGGACGACCGTCCTCCTGTGGTGCACCCGCGAAGAGACCAGGACCCGTTCGGCCGGTCGGGGTGACTCCGACACCGAGGCCCGGCTCCGAGCCTGGCAGGCCACCCAGAACGACGTGGAAGCCCATCCGGACCAGGTCTGGGACCTGACCGTGCAGACCGGCGACCATTCCCCCGCCGAGGCCGCACAGCTGATCAGCGAGCACGTACGCGCTGCGTTTCCCGCGGGAAACGACTCCTAGCCCGGCAGCCGGCGCAGCTGCTCCAGCGCCCCCGCCAGATCCATACGGCCGTCGTCCTTCGCCTGCTCCCAGCGGGCCAGGGCGGCGGCCGCGGCGCGCAGCATCTCGTCCGGCAGTCCGGCGTCGCGCAGCATGTCGGCGGCCTCGAGGAGCTCTGGGCCCCACCGCCAGGCCCTGGCAGCTGTCTTGGGGATGTAGTCGACCTCGTTCAGGTACGAACCCGGCCGCTTCCCCCCAATAGCGAGCAGTTCTTCGTCAACTCCGTGGTCGACGGCAAGGCCGTAGGAGACGGCAGCCAGCACGCGGGATGCCTTCTGGTAGGCGGAGTAGGACAGCTTCAGCGCGGAGGCTTGCCCAATCCGAGGCCCCAGGAGGTGGGGGTGGACGTCGGTTCCGGTGAACAGGTCGGCAACCGCGTCGATCGAGTTCTGGCCTGAGAGGTAAAGCGTCGGGCGCTTGCCGCCGGTAGGCGGGGAGCCGACGATCCCTCCGTCGACAACCACGGACGCGGGGAGGAGGTCAGCGATGCGCGCGGTCCGCTGCGGTGTGATGGCGTTCGCCTCCACCCAGATGCCTGCGTAGCCCTGTGCTGTACGGGCCAGTTCCTCGGCTGCGGCGGGCGGGCAAATACTCAGCACCACCGCAGCGTCGGTCAGGAGCTGCGGCAGGTCTGCCGCCTTGAGCCCATTCCTGGCTGCGCGCTCGGCGCTCTCCGGGGAGCGGCCTTCCGGGCACCACAGCACCTGATGGCCGGCGCGGACGAGCTGGCCACCGACAGCCGCGCCCATCGAGCCCGGGTGGAGAAGACCGATCGTGGTCACAGGGAGCCTTCAATCATCAGGATGTGGATGGCGTCGGCGACGGAGTCGACGCTGTGGTGCGCGGCTGGCAGGTGCCGCGGCCACGGGCGGCCACGTACCCAGATGGTGCGCAGCCCTGCCTGATGAGCTCCGGCGATGTCGCCCTCAGGGTTGTCTCCCACCATCCAGGCTTCGCCTGGACGATCGGTGCCGCAGAGGGCGAGCGCGGACTGGAACGCCTTCGGGTCGGGCTTCCGCGCGCCGATCTCCTCCGAGATGGCTACGGCGTCGACCACGTCAGCCAGCCCGGCCGCCTTGATTTTGGCCCTCTGGATGTCGCCCGCACCGTTGGTCAGGATGCCCACCACCCATCCGGCGACGCGCAGCTGCTTCACGCCGTCAATGACATCTGGCCGCTGGGTGACACCGGCCGCCATGCCCTGGACGTAGTCGGCCCAGAGCATCTCAGTGGGTTCGGCCAGCGGAAGTTCTTGGCGCAGCGCTTCGAAGGTGGCGGGGTAGGCCCGGTCACGCAACGCGTCGACGAGGTGTTCCTCAGTCGGTGCGTCCAGGCCGCGGCTGCGGGCGAAGGCGTTGGCCCACGCGGTCAGCGTCCCCTGTCGGTCGATGAGGGTGTTGTCGAGGTCGAAAAGGGCGATCGTCACGGAAGTCGACCCTAGTCTCCGCATCAAAACGCGACGGCCGGCGCGGGGAGTGGCCCTGTCCTCGGTACCCTCACCGCATGTTCTACATCGCCAATGTCAGCCCTCGCAGTACGGGCAAGACCACGAATTCGACGTGGCTGGGCCACGCGCTGCACGAGCGCGGGCGCAAGGTGATCGGCTACGACGCAGACGACAGTAAGCAGTTCAGCCGATGGCACGCCGCCGGGAGCTATCCCTTCCCGGTGATGCAGGCCGCCAGCCCCGCCTTCCACGTCACCACCCCGCAGCTGATTCCGGCGGGGTACGAGGACGGCATCGGCGTTGTGGACGTGGGCCACCTTGAGGACCACCAGGCCGTCGGCACCTCGGTGCTGCGACTGGCAGACCTCGCCGTCATCAACATCCCGCCGTCCATGAATGAGGTCGAGCGGATGGAGGAGCTCCCCATGAAGGAGTTCATCCAGGACATGGCCGCGTACCGCATGGACAGCAAGCCGCCGGCCACCTGGGTCCTCCTGTGCAAGGCCCCGACCGGCATCAACGAGGTCACCCAGGTCCGCAGGTACCTCCAGAACGAGGGCTACAACGTCTTCACCACCGTGGTGCCGGCCGTGGTGAAGTACATGCGCACCCACGAAGGCTCCACCATCCAGGCGAAAGGCTCGGTCTTCGACGAGCTGGTGACCGAGATGGAGGAGAAGGGGCTGCTCCCGTGAGCAAGACCGATCCGTTCGCAGAACGGGCTGCACGTCGCTCTGGCGGCACCGCCGTGGGCCTTCCGGGCCAGCAGAACACCGGGCTCCCCGGCGTTCCGACCAGCGTCTCCAACGGGCAACCCGTCGTCTTCGCCCAGGGCCGCCCAGCCAAGATGATCACCCTCGCGGACCTCCCGGACCCCGAGGAGACTCCGGAGGCGACCGGCGATCTCAGCGCCGAGGAAGAGGCGATCCTCGCCCTCTGCATGCAGGGCGTCAAGCAGTTCGAGAACGCCTGGTGGGTCATGGGCAAGTCCCTGGCCAACATCAACGGACGCCGCCTCTACCGCAAGACCCACGCCACCTTCGAGGAGTTCGCGAAGGAGGTCTTCGACAAGTCCCGGCCGACGGCATACGAGGAGATGACCTCCTACCGGATCGGCGAGCTTCTGTCTGCACGTGCAGACAAAGCGTTCGAAGAGGATTCGAACGATGTGTCTGCACGTGCAGACATCACCATCGGGAAGAAGGCCGCCGGCGCCCTGAATACGGTCACCAAGGACTATGGCCCCGAGGTATCGGTTGCCGTCCACGAGACCATCAAGGACGCCACAGGCAGGGAGCTCCCCGTCCGCGAGCTCAAGGGTGTCATCAAGCGCCTCCCGCGCAAGAAGGACGAGGAGCTGAGCCAGGAAGAGCTCACGGCCCGGGCCCGCGAGCTCGCCTCCCAGGCCCCCACGGCAGGGCCGAATTCGGCGCCCTCAGCGCTGGACGGCATCCGGGAGGCCGTCTCCCAGCTCGAATCCGCTCATCGCGCTCTCGCCCCCGCCAAGGTCAAGCAGGCCATGGAAGAGGACCCGGTCGAAACCGCTCGCCTGCTGACTGAAGCCAAGAGCAGCGCGGAACAGGCCCTCAACCGGGCAGCCCGAAACTAGGACCAAGAACACGGTGGGGCGGCACCAGGGAACCGGTGCCGCCCCACGTTACGTACTGCCAAAACGACCACCAAGACGCCTGCCTAGGGCGCTTCGTCCTTCTTCGCCTTGCCACGTCGACGTTCCCTGGCCGCCTCGAGCCCGGCGATGATCTGCTCAACAGTGCGCGGCTCTGGCGCCGCCTTCATCGCCTTGCCTACCCCGGAAGTCGGACGCGCCGATTCCGTGCCCAGGATGTTGTACCGGGGGCGCTCTGCTTCGATGGCCCTGATCTCAGCAGACTCAGCCTCGCTTCTGGACGGGAACCACTCGATCTCCCTGAGAGCCACCTGGCCCCACCAGGGTTTTTGTCGCGCATGAGTCTTCCAGCGCTGTCGCGGTACGAAGGCAATACCGACGTAGAGCAGCTGGTCAGACCCGTCGAAGAGTCGGTATAACCCCGTGCGGTCGTCACGCATCCGGTTCGTCTCCCGTCACCATCCACGGGATGCCGAGCGTGCTGGAGATGTGCCGCAGAGCCCGGATGTACTCCTGACGATTCTTGCCGCTCGGCTCCGTCTTGCCCTGCTCCCACATGCTCACGGACAACCTGGAGACATTCAGGATCTTCCCGAAAGCCTCCTGGTTGAGGGCTGCCGCCTTCCGGATCCGCACGCGGTCGCGGGGCGGGGGAAGGTCTGAATCCTGCACGGCGCTCAGGGCCGCGTTCAGCGCGTCGATCATGTCGTCCCCTCTCTCTTCACCAACAGACATTAGCGCACCCCTTTGCATTGGTCCATGCAAGCTCTATGCTTTTACTTGGCAGAGCGGCAACGTGACGCTGTGCACTCACTAAGCAAGGTTCTCAGCACCAAACATCACGGACAACAACCGGGCTCCACCAGTCACGACATGGCCAGGAGGACGCAGTGACCGAGCAGCCGAACCACACCAAGCAGGGCTCCGCCCCCGACTCGACGCGGGAGAGGGGTTCCTCGGCTCCGACGTGGGAGTACGGCGCGCCGGACCTGGGCCTGGGCCCCGTGACGCAGCCGGTGCAGCCGGCCGGTTCCGACGACGCGGCGTTGGACGGGGTGGAGGGCTGATGGCCGCTCGGGTGCCGGCTCCGGTGCGCAAGCTCGTGGACCGCGCCTCGGCGGTCGTGGCGCTGCTGACGGGCCTGGCGGTCGTGCTGGTCCTCGGCCAGCCGCTGGTCCCGGTGGTGACGTTCGCGGCTGGGGCGGTGCTGGCCTACGGCGCCTTCCAGTACGGGATGGCCCAGGCCCTGGGCAAGAAGCGTTCCCGTCGGCGTCCCGTCCGGCGCTGACAGTCCAGATCCGAGTAGAGGGAGATCGTCATGCTGAACCGCATCCGGGATCTGATCACCGAGGTGAAGGACAACAGCCAGATGAGCCGGGACATGGACCAGGCCATCGCGTCCGGGGACCGGGAGGCGATGTCGACGTTCCGGACCGGGACGTTCGCCGCGGCGCTGACCACCGAGGGCCGGGAGGCCCGGGGCCGGGAGGTTGAGGAGTACGCGCGGAAGGTCGTCGAGGCCGACGGTGACGGAGGCCGCTTCCACCGCACCTTCCCCCGCAGGGACCGCGGCTGACGGCTCGCTTCTGACGGTTGCCTGATCCGCTCGCACCGGCCCCCGCTCGCGGGGACGGGTCGGGCGGTGAGGGGGAGCTGTCAGGCACCGGTCTGCCGGGTCTGCTGCTGAGTTTCTGATCGGACTGTCCCGCACTGATCCCTTGGGGGGATTGCTATGTCCATCGAGCGTTCGACTCTCGCCTTCATCACGCTGGTCGCCTCCCTGGTGGGGGCCTGGGCGGCGTGGACGGCTGCGAAGGGCGGGCACGACCCGGTGACGGTCGGGTCGGTCGTGTACGGGGTGGTGGCCGGCGGTCTGGCGAAGCTCTTCGGCGGCGGGGCCACGGTGACCGTGGTCCGGTCGCTGCTCCTGCTCGTCGGCGGTGTGCTCGGCATGGTGGCTTCGCTGCTGCTGGGGCGTTCCGCCGGGATCTATCTGACGCCGACCACCGCCTGACTGCGCGCGGTCGCGACGTGCGGCCGGGCGGTCCCGGTCCGCAGAAATGGAGGCCCAGCATGGCGTTCAAGGCGAAGGACCAGGTGCTCATCGTGTCCTGCGGTGACGACTCCCGGGCGGCCGGAAGGGTCGGCCGGATCGTGGACGAGGTGCCCCCGGGGCCCCGCACGGGAGGCAGGTGGACGGTGGGCGGGATCTCTCCCCTGATCGCTCCCGTCCTGTGCCACGCGCACGAGCTGCGCAAGCTCTGACGACCACCGTCGGCGGCGCTCCCCGTCTGGGGTGTTGCGGCCGGCCTGCAAGTGATCTGGCAACCAGCTGACTCAAGGAGGCGGAATGGCTCTGTTCGGGCCGAGTGTGCGGGTGAAGACCTACCGGATGGGCTGGAGGAGGGGCGCGGTTGCGCCGTTCCTGGAGGCGGCGGCGCCGGTGATGGCGCAGCTGCTGGAGAAGCGGTTCCGGCAGCGGCTGGAGCCGCTGGAGGTGACGTTGACCGTGTCGGACGGGCTGGCGGAGCTGGCCTGCCGGGCGGAGCAGACGTTCGTGCCGGGGTTATCTGGGCGGGTTCGGTCGAAGGCTCTGGACTCGGCTCGGCGGAACGCGCGGGAGGCGTCGGGGCACGTGGTGCTCCGGCCCGGCCGCCAGGGGACGCTGCTGCTGTTGAACGCCGAGGCCGAGGACATGTCGAGCGGTGACCTGCGGGACGTGGCGCGGGTGCTGTGTCACGAGGGCGTGCACTCCGTGCAGATGGGGCGGCCGGGGGTGCGGGAGGCGCGGATCGCGTACGACCGGCACGGCTACGACGTGGAGCTGCTCAGTTCGGGTGCCGTGCAGGCGTACGAGGTGCTGGTGGAGGACCACGAGCGGGAGGCGTACGGGCTGGAGGACGAGCTGGCTGATGAGCTGTTGCGGCGGATGAAGTGATGACGGTTCTCGGAGCCCGAAGGGGGCCCTTGGTGTTGAAGAAGCTGCTCTCGTTTCTGAACCCGCGTACGGCGGCCGTCGAGCCGGTGGCTGTGGTCGCCGGGGTCGGGCGTCCCGTAGTGGTGTGTCTGTGCGGCTCGACGCGGTTCTGGGCGGAGCTCGCCGAGGCGAATCTGCGCGAGACCGCGGCCGGCCGGATCGTCCTGGCCCCGGCGTGCGACATGAAGACGCCGCACCTGCTGTGGGCGGACGAGCGGGACGCCGAGGAGCTCAAGGTGCGCCTCGACGAACTGCACCGGGCGAAGATCCGGATGGCGGACGAGGTCCTGGTGGTCAACCCCGGCGGGTACTACGGCGACTCGACGCGCTTGGAGATCGCGTACGCGCTGAGCCTCGGCCTGCCGGTCCGCTACACCGACTCCCCCGGGCCGGCCCCGGCCGCGACTGCGGCGGCGCCGGTGGCCGGGTCGCGGTCGACGGAGCCGCGGGCGCTCGCCTCGTACGAGCTGGCCGACTGGCCCTGCCCGCACTGCGACGAGTCGGCCGTCGAGGGCACCCACGCATGGAACGACCGCGGGCCGCACCAGCTGCTGAGCGTTCACGTGCTGCGGTGTCCGGCCGGGCACTCCTGGTCCAACCACAACGACGGAGGCTGACGTGGAGCCGCTGCATGGTGCAGCGCGATCGCGCCGGTACGGACCGGTGGGCGGTGACCGACGGCGCCGTGGCCGGTCTGCGGACCTGGACCGCGTCGGAGGCCGGTACGGACTGGCAGTACGTGAGCGACGTCGGGCGTCAGGCCGCGTTCCGGCACACCCTTGGTGAGGCGCTGAGCCTGGCCAAGACGGTCGCCGGGGTCGAGGCCGAGCGGTACCCGGGTCAGGGAGGAGCCGGGCCGGCAGAGCCCGGCTCCGTGAACCGCCTGCTGCGTGGTGTGGCCGGCGGTCTGGACCGTCGGCCACACCACGCGTCCGCCGAAGGTGGGGCTACCGGATGACGTTCACGACGACCTTGACGCCCCCGGCCGTGATGAGGGCGACCCCGAGGGGGACAGAGGCGGTGAGGCCGACGACGACGCCGGCCGTGATGCAGGCCGCGGTCAGGCCGAAGTCCGCCCACTCCAGGGTGCGGCTGGGCTTGGGGATCGGCGGGAGCGAGGTGATGCTGTAGGCGGGGCCTGCGGTAGGTTCGAGCTCGGACACGAAACTGGTTTCCTGTTCTGTTCTGTCTGCAGGCCCTGGAGCTTCTGCTTTGGACGGCTCGTTGCTCCAGGCCTGCTGGACGTCCGCGAGCGGGAAGTCCCCGACCGCCTTGTCCTGCCGGGCTGTTCGCGCCCTGCAGAAGAAATCCTGCGCGACCCCTGATGCCTCGTCGGCTAGAATGGGCGACGGATTGATCCGCATGAGAGCCATCAACTTGTCATCCGAAACTTGATAGTTGAGATGATGCGGCACACATACGGATCAATCCGTAGCGGGGAATCCGTCAAAACTCGTGGATCGAATCAGACATGCGAGACAAACCGTGGTAACTGTGCAGATTCGACGAGATCTGAAGGTGGAGACACGGCTGGGGGCCCTGCGGGAGCTCCGCCGAGAACTCCTCCCCACCGTCAACGAGACCGCCCAGGCGATCTGGAAGGGCGGTACGGTGCCGACCGGCATACGCATCCGGCGGGAGTTCTACCGCCTGCCGGTCAAAAAGGTTGTGGACGACGAGCGCAAGCCGCTCCCCAAGGCCGAGCGCCCCCTGGCCGCGCAGATGATCACACCCAAGGGGCTCACCCTGCGCCTGCAGCTGATGCTGCTGTACGCCGCGCAGTGCGAAGCAGCTCCCGGCAACGCATGGACGAGCCCCTACCCCGTGCAGCTGGAGGCCGGCGCCGACCACTCGCTGATGCGGCTGATGGCCTCCGTCGCCGACTACAAGGGCCCCGGGATTCAGGGCGCTTCCGCCATGGTCAACCGCCGCAGGCAGATCACACAGGCTCTGCTGCAGCTTGAGCGGATGCACCTCATCCGCCCGACCCGTGGCCCCGGCCGTGCCCGGCAGGGCTACGAACTCCTGTCGGAAACCGGCAAGAGCACCGTGGCCGAGTCCATCCCGTACACCGTTCCCACGGAGACCGAAGCCTTCATCGAGCTCCCGCCCGAGTTCTTCACCCAGGGCTGGATCCACGTCCTCACCACGAGCGAGATCGTCGCCCTGCTCATGTGGGTCGACACACTCACCTACCACGCCACCCTGGTCGAGTCGGAGCAGTTCCCCATCAGCCATGTCCCGAGCGACGTGCGCCTCGGGCACTACGGACTGGGGCGTGACGCGTACGAGACCCATCAGCCGTTGGACTCGTTCCAGCTGATCGACGTGATCCGGCCTGAAAAGCGCTACGTGGACGGAAAGTGGTACGGGTACGCGGAGGACAGCAGCGATATGTACTGCCACCGTGTCGCTCTCGTACCCGGCGGCTTCGCGCGTGACGCCGGAGAAGTCGTCCAGGACGTAGTGCAGCGCCGTGACGCCACCAACGTCTGGTCACGCCCTCCCAACGCTCCTGATCGCCGGTTTGACCGCATCCGGTTCGTTGATCCTCTGCTTCCGTCCCAGGACGGCTCCTGAAGCTCCGTACCAGCGTCGAAAAGCGGGTGACCAACTGCGGCGGGACGCGGGAAGGAAGTCCGCTCCAGTCGCGTGGTGGCACCGTTGTTGCGGTCAGGGCTTGCTGGGAACCATCCGTGTCATGACGAGCTACGTGCCCTCGCCCGACGAGGTATCCGCCGCGCAGACCGCAAACGGTGGCTGGACCAAGAAACAGCTTGCCGAGTGGGGAGTTCCGTGGCCTCCTCCGTCCGGCTGGCGCAAACACCTCGAAGAGAAGTGGAACGGCGAAGACGTCGCCCCGTTACCGCGCCAGGAACCTGACCAGGACACGCTGTTCTGACCATCGCTGGCACCGGTTCGCCGAGGCCCATCCCTTCAAGGTTGGGCCTCCTTGCTGTGTGCTTCAGATGTCGCTGGTGTAGGCGTCGACGCGTTCCATGTGGTTGGCGGTCCGGGGTTGTCCTTGGTCGTCCGTGCAGGGCTGGCCTGCGGGAGCGGGGCAGCGGGGGCACGGGATGGTGCGGACCTGGTGGCGTGAGGGCCGGAGCGGGCGCGTCGTCTGGCCGGCCACCTGCGGGACGGGGAAGGCGTCGTAGCGGGCTTGGTGGAACGCGACGACGCGTTCTTTGTGGTTGGCCGTGCGGGGGATGCCCGAGGTGTCGACGCACTGGAAGTCCGGTTCTGCCTCGCAGCGGGGGCATAGGACGGTGCGGACGTCGTCCGAGGTGGGGTTGCGGTTCTGGCTCCGCAGCTGATCGGTGAGGGCCGCGGCTACGTTTTCGTGGCCTCGGGCGATGGGGTGGGCGCGGTTGAGGTGGTTGCGCAGGGGTTCGGGGCCGGGGTGGGGGCTGGCGATGCAGACGGGTTCGTGGCGGATGCGGACGGTGTCGGTGGGGTCGGTCCAGCCGAGCGGGAGGGCGATGCCGTTGCCGTTGACTCTCCAACGGAGTTCTTCGGGTACGAGGTGGGTGGGTGCTTCGCGGACGTCGAGGACGACTTCTTGGCCGTCGTGGTCCGGGTAGCCCTGGACGGAGTCTCCGCACCGCCAGCAGTGGCCCAGGCGGCCGAGGTCGGCGTATTTGCTGCTCACGGCGCGCACCCTATTGGCGGCCGGCCGCCGGGGCCGAATGGTGGTGTGCGTGTGGGGGATGCCGCGTTGCTGAGCGGTAGGTGGGCGCCGGGGGAGGCTTCGGCAGGTCCTGCCCGCGCGCGCCTTGAGGCAAGCGGAGTCGCGGCTTGGGGTGCTGCGGTTGCCTWTGGGCAACCGCAGCACGTCAACGGCTCTCTGCGGCAAGGTGCTGCGCGTGGCGAGGGTGGTGGCGGGAGCCGCGGCCGAGCGGTACCGGTCCCGGGTCCCCGCGGGCCGGATAGGGGGTTCGCCGTGTGGGCATGACGGTCCTGACCGTTGGGGTGCTCGTCTCTCGGGCGGGCTTCGTTGAGGGAGATGCGTGAACCTGTTCAAGTCGGTGTCTGAACAGCTGGCTGCGGCCAAGGAGCGCAGGGAGCGGCGTGCAGAGGAGGCGGCACGGCAGAGTGCTGCGAGGGAGGAGTTCGAGGGTCGTCACCGGTTACGTCTGTCGACGGCCGCAGCGGTGTCTTCGGTGGTGATCGTCTGCCATGAGGACACCTGGGCGTTCGTGGAGAGGTTGGTGTTTCCTACGCCGGGCACCGGGTTCCACATCCCGTTCCATGGGTCGGTCGACTCGCAGCATTTCCCTGGGGAGCGGTGCCGTGTTGACCGGGGCACCGGGATGGCCACGGTGACGTTGTCGGGGCCTCACCTGGTGCGGTGTCTGACGATCTTCCGGGCTGTTCTGGCGGCAGGCGCTGACCATGTTCTTCAGGACGCCCAGCGGTACGCAATGTCAAAGCGCCTGTATGCCCGGTTCTCCAGCCTGGTGGACTCCATCGATCCTGACACTTCAAGCGGTGCGGTTCCCCGCCTGGTGATCGACGCGGGTCTGGAGAGTGACGGCAAGGAAGCCGACCCCGTGGCGTAGGCGGCGAACTGACGGGTGTTCGATGTGGAGGGCTGTCCCAAAGGGTCAGCCCTCTCCCTGTTGAACTACGTCTGTGTCAGGGAGTGGGTGTTGGAGTCCTGGCCCGGGATGTGGGCATGGGCATTCTTGCTGGTTTCGCATATTCACATGCCATATCGCTGTCACACTGGTGATTCCGGTTATCTCCTGGCCAAAGGTGGTCAGCGACGACGGGAGCCAGATGACCGAAGATCCTCCCCCCGACCAACGCCGACGCTTCAACTCCTCTGAGCGAGTCGCCCTTTACCTGGCGGCCGACGGGCAGTGCACCGAGTGCGGACAGCCCCTCGAACCCGGCTGGCACGGCGATCACGTACGGCCCTACTCCGTCGGCGGCGCCACTGACGTCACCAACGGCCAAGCGCTTTGCCCCACCTGCAATCTGAGCAAGGGAGACCGCTTCGTGGAACTGCGTGTGTGGCAGGAGGAGGCGCTGCGTCGCTTCCTGAAGAACAACGACGACTTCCTCGCGGTGGCGACGCCTGGCGCAGGCAAGACGACGTTCGCCCTGGTCGCCGCCGAGAAGCTGATGGACCGGCATGAGATCGAGAAGATCATCGTGGTGGTCCCCACGTCACATCTTCGAAAGCAGTGGGCGGAGGCCGCCAACCGGCTGAACATCAAGCTGGACCGCTCGTTCTCCAACGGGCAGACCGTCTACGCGAGTGACTTCGACGGTGTCGCGGTCACGTACGCGACGATCGCGGCGCAGCCGCTGCTGTGGCAGCGGATGGTGAGCCGCAAGCGGACGCTGGTCGTCTTCGACGAGATCCATCACGCGGGAGAGGACGCCAATCTCTCGTGGGGTGCGGCGCTGAAGCAGGCGTTCGACGGGGCGGCCCGGCGGATCCTGCTGTCCGGCACGCCGTTCCGGTCGGACGGCCGGCCCATTCCGTTCGTCAGCTACGACGACCAGCGGAAGTGCGTGCCGAGCTACAACTACGACTACGGCACCGCTCTTCGTGACCGGACCGTGGTCCGTCCGATCGCCTTTCCGGCGCTCGATGGGAACGTGCGGTGGCGGGATGCCGGCGCGATCATCTCCACCGACCTTGCCGACACGGACGAGAAGACCCTCACGAATGCTCTGCGGTCCGCGCTGGACCACGAGGGGAAGTGGATCGGGTCGGTGCTGCGGCGGGCCGACGAGGAGCTGAGTCTGCTCCGCCAGGAGGTTCCGGACGCCGGCGGTCTGGTCGTGGCAGCTGACCAGTACAAGGCGCGGCAGTACGCGGCGCTCCTGGACGCCATCACCGGTGAGAAGACGACGGTCGCGATCTCGGACGATCCGGATGCCTCCGACCACATCACGCGGTTCGGCAAGGGCACCTCGAAGTGGATCGTCGCGGTGCAGATGGTGTCGGAGGGCGTCGACATCAAGCGCCTCGCGGTGGGTGTGTACGCGTCCCGGACGAAGACCGAGATGTTCTTCCGGCAGGTGGTCGGCCGCTTCGTCCGTATGCGGTCGCCCGAGGATGAGACGACTGCCACCCTCTTCATCCCGTCGATCCAGCCGCTCCTCAAGTACGCCCAGGACATCGAACGGACCGTCGAGGCCGTCCTGGCCGAGCAGGCAAAGGCCGCCCGGGAGCTGCGGGGTGATGGGACCCAGACGACGCTGCAGCTCGATCTCGTGCAGCCCATCGACTCCAGCGAGGCTCTCCACCACTCGACGGTCTACGGCGGGCAGTCCTACAGCGAGGACGAGCTCATCCGCGCCAAGAACGTCGCCGAGGCCGTCGGAGCTCCGCCGACGATGACGCCGGCGCAGATGGCCTCGGCTATCCGCATGGTCACCGGCGGGAAGCTCTTGACCACGGCGACGGCCACGATCCCTGCTCAGCCGTCTGCCGAACCTGAGCAGGACCTCACGGCGCAGAAGACGGATGTCCGTCGTGTGATCAAGCGCCTCGTCGCCCAGCTCAGCCGCATCACGGACACTCCTCACGGGCTAATCCATCACCAGCTCATCCAGCAGTTCGAGGGACCGATCGCGACGGCCACCCTGGAGTCTCTGAACAAGCGCGTGGATGTTCTCGAACGCCAGCTGCGGAACGCCCGCGGGCGCTAGCGGGTGCGGGGGACGCCTCCGGCACACCGGCGTCCCGCCTCTTGGAGGCCAGCCTCGTCAGGGGCTGGCCTCCTTCGTCGTACCGGCTCCTCTGCGAGAGGGGGCCGTGACGGCACCCAGTTGCCTGGGGGCAGCGACAGCAGTTGTGTCGGATGACCCCTTCTGGCTGGTGAGAGGCACATCGTGGGCTTGTACGAGGACATGAAGACCGTGACGCTGTCCAACGTCGTGGACGACGATCCGGAGCTGGTCGAGTCGATCGATGTACCGGGACGGTTCCTGGCCCGAGATGACCGGGTGATCACTCTCACGGGATGCTGGAACTACTCCTTCAACAGCAGTGAGAAGCGGCCTGATCAGGTTCTCTTCCAGGTTGGGGAGATGTTCTACCCCTGGCATCGGATCGAGTCGATCGGGGACACGTTCGACTCGGTCGGCAACTTCGGGGAGGAGGAGCTCTCGGTGTGGGCGCGCGAGAAGGGGCTGGACGCCGAGGAGATCCGGCAGATGGAGAAGAACTTCCGGCACTTCCAGGGCTGAGGTGCGCGCGCAGCCGGCCCCGTCCGAAGGGTGGTTGGTGCTGGCCCGGAAAAATCTTGAGGCCCTCTTCAACCTGAGGAGGGCCTCCAAGCCTGTAGTAGGCAGGGCTGCGGCAAGGGGCTGTGGCGCGAGGCAGGCGGAGTCGGCCAGTGAGCGTTGAGGTTCTGACCGCGGTGGGTGTCCCTGTGCTGCTTGGGCTGGCGGGTCTCATTCTCCGGTCCCGGAGGGGTAGTTCGAATCTCTGGGATGTTCTGCACGAGCTGGCGAGGGGCCGGGTGAAGGCCGGGCTGGAGCGTGAGCGCCGGGCCACCCTGGTGGTAATGCTGGAACGGCTGCCGGGGGCCGGGCTGCGGGTGGAAGATACGGCTCAGGGGCGCCGTACCGTCATCGCCGGAGACACCGTCGAGAACGGATCCCATTGAGCGGGCGGCATGAGGGCAAGGGGGAGTGAGTGGCGCCGACCTCGGTGGAGTTCGCGCGGTTCTTCACGCAATGGGATCCGCATGTCCGGCGGTATCTGATCTGGT
This sequence comes from Streptomyces sp. M-16, assembly GCF_052114405.1. NCBI lineage: Bacteria > Bacillati > Actinomycetota > Actinomycetes > Kitasatosporales > Streptomycetaceae > Streptomyces > Streptomyces sp. M-16. The sequence goes on from NZ_JBFRER010000037.1 coordinate 43,985, forward strand.
TAGAGGGTGATTCGGGAGTGCTTGATGACGCGGCACAGGAAACGATGATCGCCGCGCACCAGTACTGGGACCGGGTCTCCTCGTTGGAAAATCCCAAGGCGTGGCTGTTCAAGGTGGCCCAGCAGCGTTTGAGCAAAGCCCGGACTGCGCGGCTACGACACGGCATCAGCACCGACCCTCATGAGCTGCCTGGGAGGGTGGGCCACCGTGATGGGCTGGCTCAGCGCGAGGAGCGGCTCACGATCCTGGACGCAGTCCGCAAACTTCCGCAGCAACAGGCCACCGCGATCGCTCTCCAGCTCCAGTTCGACCATCCGCTCAGCGAGATCGCGGAGATCATGGGCATCTCAACCGGTTCGGTGAAGACCCATCTCCACCATGCCCGTGCCACCCTGGAAACGCTTCTGACAGATGTGGACGGAGCTGCCTGATGAACATCGAAGACAGGCTGCAGAACGCCGCTCGGGCGGTCGGCGAGTTGTGGAGCGATCCCGTGGACACAGCGGAGCGATTGTGCCGTGTTCAGGAACGTCTCGCCCAGCAGCCAGTGCCGACGCCGGTGGAGAGCACACTCCATCGCGCCACGCCCCCTAAGCCTTCCGCCGGCGAACGGCCGCTTTCCGAGGTCGCCTTCCTCACCGTCGCCGAGGTCGCCAGTGTCATGCGGGTCTCGAAGATGACGGTCTACAAGCTGGTACACAACGGGCATCTCCCCGCCGTCAGAGTCGGGCGGTCGTTCCGCGTGCCCGAGAACGCAGTGCACGAATACCTTCGCGAGACATACTGCGAGGCTGAGGCCCTGTAGCCGGGCCAGCTATGCGTAGCCCTGGCCGAGCTGGAGCATCGGGACGAGGACTGCGGCCGCGTCGCACCGGTCGCACGCCTCGGCTCCGGGGCGGAGCATGGCGTCCAGTGCCTCGTCGATGCCCAGCTCGGCTCCGCCGTCGGCAGCGAGGCCGCAGTCGTGATCGTGGATGGTGAACCCTCGGCCGCCGGGCTTGGGCCGTTGCACCCAGCCCCAGCGGGCGGGTGGCGGCTCGTGTACGGCCCGATGGGTCGGGACGACGGAAAGGTCGACGCCCTTGATGGGCTCGAGCTGGTCGGCGGTGACCCAGGTGCGGAACTCCATCGCTGCGACGTCGCCCTCGCCGTCGTATTGCCAGATGGGTGCGCCTATGCGGTAGAGCCATGGGCCGTCGTCGTCGCGGCGGCGCTCGTAGAGCCGGACCTGGAGGCGCTGCGGCCGTCGGGCAGCAGCATGGTGATCGGGGCCCAGGGCTCGGGCTCATGCCACGGGTCGTGAACCGTTCCGGTCACTCACGCCGCCTCCACCCATCGCCATGCGCGGGCCTGCCGGCGCAGCTCGACCTGGGCGGCCTGGGAGCGGCCCGGCCGTGCCCAGTAGGGGTGGGTCCAGATGGCGCGGTCGAGGTCCAGGAGGCGGCGCCAGTGGACGGTGGTGCCCGCTCCTGGGGGCTGGCGGGCCATGTTCTCGTAGATCTGTAGCCAAGCCCTTTCCAGTGCAAGCAGGCTGTCGGGGAAGCGGATGGACCTCATCCACTAATTCAATCAGGTGTTCGATTATTCGCGCGAATACTGCGCCCTCTGACCCCAGCTGGTCGGCAGCAGTTCCGAGCTCACTCTTCCACCCTGAAATGTGGAGGTTGAGATAGAACGATACTTTCGAGGCATGCAGCTCGCGATCGACGTTCAGGGGGCGTCAGGGGGGACACTCCGGACCTGGCTGTTCTTCGCTGTTGCAGCGATCAGCGGGGCCGTCTCCCTCGTCTACGGATGCCAAACGGACCCTGATGGACCGAACAGGCGGCGACCGTTCGGCTTGCTGAAGACGGGCTTGTGGTCGGTGACGACGATTCTTCTGACCGCGGTCCTCGTAGCTGCCATCGCTGGGCCATGGCCAGCCGCAGCCGCTGCGGCCGCATCTGCAGGCGCGCCAGCCGCGATTCATGGAACAAGAGCTGCAAGGACAGCCCCGACAGAGGGCATGCCCGTCTCGGGAGTCCCGGGGTGGGTACGCAAGCTGCTGGCTTTGCTGCACAAGAAGGTGGACCGCCGGATGCTGGCGGACCGGCAAGACTGGATCAACAGTCAGTGCGCCAGGGGATTTGACCGATTCAACCCGCACGCTGCCTCGGCCGTCGCTTTCGCCCAGGCGCTGTACGACAAGTTGTCCGACCACATCCCTGATGACCAGTCGGATGCACGCAAGAAGCTCAAGGGGATCCTGTCGTCGATCGAGAAGGCAGACATTCAGGCTGCCAACTGCAAGACGGGGATGCGCACCACCATGCGGAACCTACTCGGTCTGGCCTACGACTGGGGGTACGACAAAATTGACTTGTTCGCGCACTAGTACCGAGTCGGAGGCTGGCTCCCGTGCAGGGCTTGGGCTGTCCGGTGCTTCCGAGACGGCATCAACTGTTCCCGGGTCCATTGGTCGGTTGACGAGAGCTCGACCAGGGTCGTTGGGGACGAGGTCTATTTCGAAGTGGGCGTCCAAGGCGGCTGCGACCGCCGCCAGTGAGCGCAGGGTGAGATTCGCGTCCCCAGACAGGATCTGGCTGACGCGGCTTTCCGTGACTCCTAGGTCCAAGGCCAACTGGTTTTGCGCGACCCCGTACCGCTCCAGAAACCATTCGATCGTGGCCGCGACATCCCGAGGCAGCCGACCAAGCTCCACTGGCAGACGGCCTTCCAGCGCCTCCGTCGCGTACTTTTTGGCATTGCGCGGCCCCATGAACAACTCCTCCGGTGGCAGTGTCGTGGGAGGCACTTTAGACATAGCTAAACCCGCACATCAAACAGTATGTTCCCGTGTTACCAATTTGTGCATTTTTTGACTTGGACCGAGGCTCCGCGTGTGGGTGACTCGATCCACGTCAGCGAGCCTGGCCTCCTGGTCTTGGACACCACCCGCCGGGACTAGGCCACTGTGCGGGCCGCGGCGGAGGACCTAGGGTCGCTGCTGGGCTACCTGCGGCACTCCGAGTATCCGGCGCGTACCAGGCGAGCCCAGGGTGACCGCACGGCTGTACGCCGATCTCCGGCGCTGTGCTGACTCGCCCGGAACCACGTAACCCCGCCCAGCTGCTTGGTGCGACGCCGTCGGTCAGATTTACCTCACCGCCGCGTACATCCGCGGGTGCGAGGCTGGAGGCAGGGGGCACGAGCAGGAGGTTCCGATGCGGCCCGTCTGGAGCGGCGCGATCAGCTTTGGCCTGGTCACCGTGCCTTGTAAGGTCTGGCCAGCCACCGAGTCGCATGACGTCGCCTTCCGGCAGATCCACCTCGCCGACGGCGGCCGGGTGCGGGTACGGAAAGTGTGTGAGCTCGACGGCCAGGAGGTCTCCGCAGCCGAGATCGTGCGCGGCTACGAGACCGCGACCGCGGTCATCCCCGTCACCGACGAAGACCTCGACTCTCTGCCCCTGCCGACCGCCCGCACGATCGAGCTCGCCGGGTTCCTGCCGGCCGCCATTATCGATCCGGTGCAGATCGGGGTGGCGTACTACCTCTCTCCGGACGGGCCTGCGGCTCTGAAGCCGTACGTGCTGCTCCGCAAGGCCCTGGAGCGCTCCAGCCGGGTCGCGGTGGCGAAGTACTCGATGCGCGACCGCGAGCGCCTGGGCCTCCTTCGGGTGGTCGGCGATGTGATCGCCTTGCATCAGATGCGGTGGAGCGATGAGATCCGTCCGGCCGACGCGGTCCCCGCCCCGGCCGTGGAAGTGACCGACGAAGAGATCGACGCTGCCGTCGAGCTCGCCGCCGCTCTGTCGTCCGGGTTCGACCTTTCCGAGCAGCGCGACGCCTACCGTGACGCCGTCGAGGAGGTCATCGCGGCGAAGGAGGCTGGCCGCCAGGTGGAGCCGGCCAAGGAACCGGTCACTGCGGCCAAGGTCGTCGATCTGATGGCCGCGCTCCAGCAGTCTGTACGCAACGCACGCGCAGCCCGCGGGGAGAACGCTGCGCCCGCCGAGGTTCACGACCTTCCCTCGGCAAGGAAGACGTCGAAGAAGGCCGTGAAGCCCGCGGCGGGCCCCACGAAGAAGACGGCGGCGAAACGAAAGCCGCCGCACAGCGCCTGAACAGAACGGCTGCGGCCCTGTAACCAGCGTCTGGTTACGGGGCCGCGGTGTGAGGGGGAGCGGACTACCGCTCGGCCGGTGCCTGCCTGGTGGTGGGTGCGGTGAGGGCTTGGTGGTGGCGGGTGGCCACGGTGTTGGGGCCGAGGGCCAGGCCGTCGGGGGTGAAGTGGGGGGCCGGGAGGTGTCGTTCGAGGGCGGGGAGGTAGTTCCAGCGCAGGCCGGAATGGGCGGAGTGGGCGTAGTGGTGGAGGTCGCCGTAGGGGAGCCAGGTGGCGGCGGCCACTGCGGCGAGGATGCGGTTGCGGGGGTACAGGCGCAGGCAGCGGCCGGCCTCGATGTGGGCCTGGGTGCCGGTGCGGTGCTCAGGGTCGAACCAGGTGTGTTCGACGATCAGGCTCCACCAGGCGAGCAGCGGGTAGAGCAGCAGGCGCGGCACGAGCCAGCCCGCGATGACGCCGGTCCATCCAGCGGCCAGGTAGGCGGCGGCCGGGACGGCGAGGAGCGTGGCGAGACGGCCGTGGTGCCCGCGCAGGTCTTGGGCGAGCGTGGCGAGGGTGGCGGCGACCCCGGCGGGGGTGAGCGGGCGGATCAGGGCGAGGGCGAAGCGGGCGGGGGTGATCCCGGGGCGCAGGCCGGCCTGGTGGAGGTCGGTGAGGTTGGGGTCGCCGGTGAGGGTGGCGGCGGGGTGGTGGTCGCGTACGTGCCGTTGGTGGCGCAGCTCGACGGGGACCAGGCCGAGGGGGTGGTGGGCGAAGGTCTCGGCGAGGAGGCGGTTGGCGCGTCGGGTGCGGGCGAGGACGCCGTGGATGGCGTGGTGGCTGATCTCTTGCAGGTGGCGGAGCTGCACGGCGATGCCGACGGCGGCCGCGGTGGCGAGGACGGGGCCGTTGGTGGCCAGGAGCCACCATCCGGTGATCTGGATCCACTGTCCGGCGAGCAGCAGGGCCGGGGTGAGGTTGTTGGCGCGGGCGCGCTGTAGGGCGAGGAGTTCCGTGGCGGGGGCGGTGTGCGGGGCCTGGTGGGCGAAGTGCGTGCGGTCGGCCTGGCGCAGGAGTATCCCGGCTGTGATCAGGGATAAGGCGGCGAGCATAGATGGATCCCGTGGGACGGGGGTGGGCACGTCTCCCACCCGACTCCCACGCACAGTACATCTAGTGCACTAGTTGCATGGCGCGTAGTGCCATCTCGTGCTGTGACGCGGGGGAGGGGTGGCTGGGCGGGCTGGGATACTGGGGGCTGACACCTGACGATGAGGACGGACGGCATGCCTGAGGACGAGCTCGCACAGGGCGAGATCGCGGCCCTGACCCGCCGCTACGAGAACAACCTGCAGATCCTCCGTGGGGACATCGCGGGCCTCGACAACCGCCTGATGTCGGTGGAGCACTCCGTCACGGGCGTCCGCAACGATGTGCACGAGCTGCGCGAGGCATTCGCGGGCGAGGTGCAGGCCCTCAGCGACAAGATGGACCGCAACCAGGCGCAGATCGTCGAGCTCCTCACGCAGCTGGTCGGCAGGAACCCCGGCCAGTAACGAACGATCGGCGCCCGCGGCGCCTGAAGTACGGCAAGGAAGAAGGGACCGCGCCCGGTGGGCTGCGGTCCCTTCTTCGTGCTGCGGAGCGGGTAAGAGTTCGTGCAGAGTCAGGAGTCGGGCAGGGCTGCAGCGGGGGTTTCGGCCGGCGGCGTCACGTTCTGGGCGAAGGGCTGCGCAGGCTCCGGGATTCGTTGCTCGCCGGGCCAGACGAACCCATCAACTTCGGCAGCCACGAAGCGGCGGTCCTTGAACAGGAATGGGCCGGTCGCGACGACCTCCGCTGAGGCGGCACCTTCTTCACCTCGTGCAATCAGGACAGTGGTGTCGAAGGAGTAGACGACCCTTTGCGCCCAGGTCGTCTCCTCCGGCTGGACGACGGAGTACGTCTGTTCCCCATGCCAGCGAAGACGGGCGCTGAACCAGATCCGCTCGCCGACCTTGTATGCCTTGGGCTCCATGACCTCATCGACCCGCAAGTCCGGCCCATTGGAGAAGATGATCGATGCGGTCTGGAAGTTGAGAGGCATGAGCGTGCGGAGCGCGTGCAGACCGTGCGTGTGGTCGGCCACGGCCATTCGTACGGACGCACCCCGCATGATCCTCTCGACCTCCTGGACAGGAGCGGGGAACGGCTCGGCCAACTCTTCGAGCAGCTGCTTGATGCCGCTGTGCATGAGACGAAGGCACGTGGACGACTCGCCGAGCCTGTTCTGCGCCTCGTCGGCCAACGCTGGATGAAAGCCGTCGGCTGAACCGAAGTCCTTGTCGTAAGAGAGGAACCAAAGCTCCTTCTGGGTCTCGGCCGCGGCGAGAAGGGTGAGCCAGATCGCCGTGTCACGAGCCCCGCGTGCCTTGACCTTGTTCTTGCCGTCCGTCCATACCTGCTCGGCCGGCGGCATTCGGTGAGCTTCCCTGCGCAGAGCTTCCTCTGCTGCACCGGGAGGGGAGGGCAGGATGGTGAACACCTGCTCCAGCGAGGCCCGGTACTTTTCGACCGCGTCACGGACCGAGAGCGCGCGGACTGGGGCGAGCAGGTCTTGGTGGAAGGCGCCGCTGAGTGCTCCGAGTGCGGTGTGGGCCGCCTTGAGGTTCAGCTCTACTTCGTGCTGGTGGTGGGCTACCAGCTCGGTCGCGACCATCTCCGGGATGGCCAGCGCACGGCCGCGGAACGACGCGATCTTACGGATCATGCCGAGAGCCGGCCCGTGGGGGAAGAAAGACTTTGAGAACTGGTTGGTATCGAGAACGATCACAGGTTCCCCCACGGTGCGGACGGACGATGAGGATCTACAGGCTGGCGACGGTGGCCGTGATGCGGGTGCCGTCCCAGGTACTGGCGTCGAGCATGGGGCGGGCGGTGGCCTCGTAGGTCTGGAGGACGCGGGGGGCGGAGTCGGCTCCATGGCCCCACACGCTTTCGAACCTGCCGGACCAGCGGCCGACGCCCTTGAAGTAGACGGAGGAGCGGCCGCGGTTGTAGTCGGCGTCGCCCTGCTCCTCCTCGACCAGGGCTGCGGCGCCCGCGAAGATGACGACGTCGACGGCCTGGTCGGCGCGCAGGCGGTCGCGGACGGCGAGGCCGCAGGTAACGCCGAGGTCGCGGTGCTGGCCGATGAGCTCCAGCAGGGAGCGGGCGAATTCCTCCTTGGCGAGGTCGGCGGCCCAGACGATGAACAGGCGGTCGATGCGTCCGCCGGCCTCGGTGAAGCGGCGGTTGGCGGCGATGTACTCGCGGCGGCCGGTGAGCAGGGTGGGGTTGGTGGTGAGGTCTGCGGCCAGGATCCGCTGGGGCTGGGACTGGGCCTCGGTGATGGTGTTGACCAGCAGGACGGACAGGCGGGGCACTTCTGAGGCGTAGACCCGCAGGTGGCCGTCGGCGATCTCGCCGTAGTCGGAGATGAGTTCGGCTTCGAGTTGTGCACGGACCCGGTCGTAGTACGCGGCGTCATCCATGGCTTTGAGGTTATTGGCCCGGCGCAGCGGGATGAAGTTCTTGCGCACCCACAGGTGGCCTGCGGCCAGGACGATGATAAGGACGGCCTGGATGGCGAGCAGGGCCTTGAGGTTGACGCGGTCGACGGCCCAGCCGACGACGGGGACTACCAGGCCCACGATTCCTATGGCCGTGCCGAGGGCTGGTGACCCTAACGCGGCGGTGGCCCGGCTGAGCGGATCACGGCGTACAGCCTCGGACATGGTCGGCTCCTCCCCCAGTCCGCCGTCCGGTCGGGCGGCGGGTCGTGATTCCTCGGGGCCGAGGAATCGGTGTATCCGGATGGTCATCGCTCCCGGTTCGCGGCGTGCGTGGTCACGCGGGCGACGCGGTGAGGGCGATGTCGTAGTCGATGTCCCAGCGGTCGGCGGGGACGAGCAGGTCCGCGGTCTCCACCGGGCGGTTGTCGCCGTCGTAGAAGGTGCGCTCGATCAGGGTGGCCAGGGTCCCGGCGGGAACGCCGAGCTTCTGGGCCTGGTCGCGGTCGACCTGGACCGGGCGGGGCCGTTCCACGGTGCGCGTGATGGTGATGTCCAGGTGGGCCATGCGGTCGAGGACGCTGCGGCCGGCGAAGGGTCCGCCGTCGGGCAGGACCACGACGGTGCCGCCGGTGATGGCCATCGGTTCCCAGCTGATCGCGGTCATCACGGGCTGGCGGTGGGCGTCGAGGAACTCGTACTCGGTGCGCACGCACGGGTCGCCTGCGGTGATGGCCAGGCGGGCGGCGATGTCTGTGGGCGCGGGGGTTTTGGCGGTGCTGTGGGCGTCCCAGGTCGAGATCCCGGCCGGAGCCAGGGGGACCGGCGGGGTGCCGGGAGCGGGGCAGCGCTGCATGTGCAGGCGCGGGCGGGGGGCGCGCACGTAGGTGCCGGCGCCGGGACGGCCCTCCAGAAGGCCCTCGGAGATGAGCGTCTCCTGTGCCTTGCGGATGACGTTCTCGCCCTCGCCGAACTCGGCGCCGAGCTGGGTGCGGGAAGGGAGGCGGTGGCCGGGGGGCCAGGTGCCGTCGGTAATCCGCTCGCGGAAGGCGTCGGCGACGCGCTGGTAGCCGGCCGGGGTGCTGTCGGCCATGGTTCTCCTCGCCCGGGAAGTGCTGACTGCCGGTCAGTGCCGGTGTGCCGCAAGCGGAGTGGCGGCAGGCGCCCGACTTTGGCAATCTAGTGCACCAGCTAACAGCTCGTGCACTAGAAGCACCGAGGGTGAAACCCGGTGGGTCGATGGGGGACACCGTGGCCAGCGCACAGCACAGCACCAACATCCACATAGCCCTGGACCGGCTCGCCGAACTCACCGGCGCCCAGCCGCACATCACCACGGATGCCTCCGGCCTGACCATCTCTGCCGACGTCGACGACCGGCTCACCGCCAACTGGCAGTCCTTAGTCGACGTGCTCGAGCTCGGCTCCTCGTACGGCATGACCACCACAGCCACCAGCAGTCGCGTCTGGCTGCGCTTCGCCCCAGGAGACCAGCCCAGCCCATGAACGCTCTCACCGACATCCCCTTCGCCAAGGGCCACGGCACCGGCAACGACTTCCTGATCCTGGACGACCCCCACGGCCGACTCGCGCTCGACGCGGACGACGTCGCGCGGCTGTGCAGTCGGCGCGAGGGCATCGGCGCCGACGGGCTGCTGCGCCTGGTCCGCACCACCGCGCACCCCGAAGCCTTCACGATGACCGACCAGGCCGAATGGTTCATGGACTACCGCAACGCCGACGGCTCCGAGGGCGCAATGTGCGGCAACGGCGCCCGCCTGGTGGGCCGCTACCTCGTCGCCGCCGGGCACCACCCGCCCGGCCCCCTCTCCCTCGCCACCCGCGCCGGCCTGCGCGACCTGACCGTCCCCGCGGACCCGCACGCGGATGTCGCCGTCGCCATGGGCTGCCCGACGCTGCCCGGCCCGGCACGGATCACCGTGGCGGTGGGGGAGCGGCGATGGCGTGCCCTGCACGTCGACGTCGGCAACCCCCACGCCGTGGCCGTCGTCAAGGACCTCGCCCACGCGGGAGAGCTCCGGGAGGCGCCCGCGGTGACCCCAGCGAACGCTTACCCGCACGGCACGACGGTGGAGTTCGTCCGCAACCTCGGCTCCGGCCACCTTGTGCTGCGTGTCCACGAACGCGGTGTCGGTGAAACCCCCTCGTGCGGCACCGGAGCCTGCGCGGCCGTCGCCGCCGTCCGCCACCGCGGCCCCCAGCCCGCCGAGCCGTCCCGCTACGACGTCGACTTCCCCGGCGGCCGTCTGCGCATCGACGTCGACGCCGACGGCGCCATGACCCTGAGCGGCCCCGCCCAGATCACCGCCCGCGGAACCCTCGGGCTCCGGGACGGCCACGGCTCCGGCATAGCTCGTGCCGCGGCAGCTGGCTAGTCCGGGTAGCCGACGGCGATCTGGCGGCCACGGTCGTCCTGCCGGTCAGTGAGCTGGTAGCTGTATCCGTCCGGGGTGCGGTGGACTTCCTGGAAGTCCCCGCAGTACTGGTCGGCGGTGATCGTTCGGCCGTGTTCTGGTCCGTGCATCAACAGGATCTTCATGGCGCGCACCGTAGAGAGGGCGGGAGGCTTGTGTCTCGGCCTCGCGATCGGGCCCGCGGGGGCAGCCGGCGTCCGTTCCTGCCTGGGCTCCGCGGGAGTGTTCCTGCCTCTGGTCAGAAAACGAGCGAGCCCCGGACCGTGGATCGGTCCGGGGCTCGTTTCTGTTCCTGGGGCGGGGCGTTCCTGCTGCGGATCCTTTTCGGAATCGCTGGGCTACGCTCCGCGTCGCTGGTGGCGATCCTATCCGGTGTGTCAAGTGTTCCCGCCTGTTCCCGGTTTCTGTTCAGGACCGGTGGGAGGGGTACGGGAACGGGTTCCGGGGGCGTCTACCGGTGCATCGCTGGGTGGCTGCTCCGCACCACTGGTGGCGATCCTATCGGGCGTGTCAAGTGTTCCTGGTCCCCGTTCATTTTCTCCGCGCGCTTTCGCCAGCTTCCGAGAGCTCGAAATACCGATTTGCCCAGGTAGATCCCTGTAACGCGGTCGGGCATGGCGCGTGCTTTTGTGACAACGCGGTCGGGCGTGTCGCCTGTTTTTCGGTGCGTTTCTGAGTGTTCCCACCCCCGGCAGGAACACTTTTCAGGGATGTTTGTGCAGGTCAGAGGCCCCGTTCCGGGTGTTCCTGGTGTTCTCCCCAGGCCGGACCCAAGTACGCGTACATGCGCGAGGCGATGGCCGCTGTTCTCGGCGTGTCGCCGGGAATGAGGAACAGCCGTGTTCCGAGCGGAGGCCCTGTTCTGTCACCGGGCGCTGGTGGGCGGGGTGTTCCGGGACGCGGGGGAGGGGTTGCGGGGGCAGTCGTCCGCGGGAACCCACCGGCAGCTGGGCTCACGGCCTCCGCAGTGCTTGCACAGTGCGGTGGTGGAGGTGAGCGGCAGCCCGTACACCCAGCGAAGACAGGAGCGGGTCTGGAAGGGCCCGCGGTCCTCCGGCCGGTGGTGGAGAGCGGGGAGCAGCTCCCAGCGCCCCTCAGCGGCCTTCACTGGCTCGTCTGCCGGGAGTTCGCCAAGCGGCGGGTGCAGCTCGAGCCAAGTGGACAGCGGTTGGGCTTCACGGCCGTCGGCGATGCCGGGAACGCCGAACTCCTCGGCGACGTCGGCGAGCCACTGCCGGGGCTCGATGCCGGGCGTCTGGGCCCGGCGGGTCTCCCACTGGTCCATGAGCGCAGCCAGGCGGACGGCCTCCGGGTAGACGACCGCCGGGGCGGCCCGGCGCCGGTGCCGGCCGAAGCCAAGGCCGTCTTCCCGCTCTCGCCAGGTCTCGTAGGCGACCTGGCGGTAGACCCACCACCACAGGGTGACCTGGTGGGCGTCGGCGACCAGGGCGTCACCGGCCGGGCCGACGCGGTGGTTCAGGCTCCGGTGCTCGGCCAGGGCGCGGCCGAGCTCGGGGAGCGGGGTGGTGTCGATGAGGTAGCCGCCGTCGTCGCCGCATTCCCAGCGGCGTCCGCAGGCGCAGGGCCGCCACCGGTGTCCGGCCCCGGTCAACCAGGCTCCCTCCTCCAGGCACAGCGGGCAGGCGGGCAGCGGGGGTTCACCGGGGGTCTGCGGCCAGGGCCGGGCGGTGACGGCTGCGCCGGAGGCGGTGTGCGGACGCTCGGAGCCGAGGCCGGGGAGTGCGCGGCGCAGCTGGTCCTCCTGGCGACCGGTGAGTTCGGCCAGGCGGGCCAGGGACTCGGCGGTGAGGGCGACTTCGTGGGTGCCGGGCTGTACCTGGGTGGCGCTGGCGGGGAGCCGGCCCTTGTGGAGGGCGCGGAGCAGGCGCGGGAGTTCGACGGCGTTCGCCGACGCGGTGCGGGCGAGGTAGGAAGCGGTCGTCTCGCCGTGGATCACCGGGACCCTGATGGGGAGGCCGGCTGCGGTGAGCGCCTTGTTCTTGCGGGCGGGGGCCGACGGGGCGGTGCGAGGTGTCATGGGACGGGACGTTTCCATACCGGCCCTGTGGACGGGGGTTGTGCAGGCCAGAGCGCGACGACGCGGGAAGGGGGTCGGTCCTGCGCCGGGCAACGGCAGCTGTTCCGGGGCGAGTTCATGGAAAGAATCTTCAGAAACCCCTTGTGTGCGTAAACCGCACACTCCTATTCTCTAAGTGTGCGGAAAACGCACAGCAGAGTCCGAGAGGGGAACACGACCATGGGCGTCGACATCACCAAGACCACCGGCAGCTCGGCCGCCATCACCTGGAACCCGACGGCGGACGACGCCCGCGGCTACCTCGCCCAGGCCATCGAGTCCGGCCGCCTGGAGAACGCGCTGAGCGCGCTGGGCACCCCGGCCGTCGAGGACCTGCCCGCCGCGCAGCTGCGGCAGATCGCCCAGGCCACCTCCGCCATCCAGCGGGACCTGGAGCGCCGCACCCGGGCCATGGTCGTCCAGCTCAAGGACCGCGACGGTCTCTCCTGGGCCGAGATCGCCACGATCCTCTACGACGACCCGAGCAAGCGCTCCTCCGCCCGCGCCGCCTACGAGGCGGGCCTGCGCCAGACCGGCCACCAGCCCGGCGGCCCCATCCAGGCCGACACCATCCACGGCGGAATCGTCTTCGACAACGGCGTCGTCATCACCGGCGGCGACACCGACTGACCCCCGCACCATCCAATGCGGGGGCGGCCGTCCACTGCCAGGCGCACGGCCGCCCCGTCCCTCACCCGATCGCAGACCAGGGAGACCACCATGTTCGCAGCAACCTTCGTGCTCCTCCTCCTCGGCCACTGGCTCGCCGACTACCCCTTCCAGACCGACCACCAGGCCAAGCACAAGGCCGCCTGCGGACGCACCGGCTGGACCGCGAACCTCACCCACGCCGCCACCCACGTCCTGCTGTGCGGCGCCGCGCTCGGCCTCGGCGCCCTGGCCCTGGACGAAGTGACGCTCTCCGCCTGGCCAGCCGCCGCGGCCCTGCTCTGGATCGGGGCGACCCACGGGTTCATTGACAGGCGCTGGCCCGTGGCCCGCTGGATGCGCCTCGCCCGCCAGGAGGGATGGGCCCAGCACGGGGGCGCCGCCCACGTCGACCAGACCGCGCACGCCCTGGCCCTCGGGATCGCCGCGCTCTTCCTCGCCGCCACCGTCTGACCCCGCGCCCCACCGCAACCGCCCGCCGCTTCCTCAAGGAGGACCACCATGGAGCACTCGAAGGACATCGCCCGGATCACCGCCATCGAGAGCCCGGCCGCCCGCGCCGACGCCTCCGCACTCGCCGACCTCGCCCCGGCCGCCGCGGCCGCGCTGCGCCTCCTCGGCGACGCCATCAAGCGCGGCGCCGACTACGAGAGCATCGTCGACGCACTCAAGGCCGCCCAGCTCCACGAGGCGTTCGCTGGCGTCCTCGACGCCGCCAGCGAGGCCGTCATGGCCGAGCTCGACCAGCCCGACGTCGACCCGTACGACTTCGACATCCGCCTGGAGGGCGACAACCTCTCCGGCGCCGCCAGCGACATCCGCAACGCCTTCCACTGGCTGTAGAAACCCCCTCAGCGCCCGAACAGGAAGGACAGCACCCGATGGCTCCCCGGCTCACTCCCAAGCGGCTCAAGGCCCTACAGAACGCCGTCGCCCACCCCAAGGGCAACATCGGCCCGCTGATCGAAACCACCGACGCGGGGGAGAAGATCTGGCTCCGCCCCACCGACGAGATCGCGCTGGAGGAGCTCGGCTACGCCGACAGCATCGACGACTGCGGCCACGTCCAGGGGAGCCCGGACCCCGAACACATCCACCGCGGGCACCCGCACTTCTTCGCCATCACCGAAGCCGGCCGCCAGGCCGTACGCGACGCCTCCCAGTAGATGCCGTGCACAGCACGCCACTCAGGCCCTGCCCGACGGCAGGGCCTGAGTGGCGTTCCGCGCTCTACTGGGCAGGCTCCCACTCCTCGGGCCCGCCGCCCCTCCACTCCACAAAGCCGGGGTCCGTCAGGTCGACGTCCTCCGCGGTCTCCAGGCCGGCCGCGGCGAGGAAGACGCGGATGTCGGCCGGGCGGTGGGCGACCCCAATGGCGACGCCGTCGTACCGCACCCGGCGCCAGCCGTTCTCGTCGGGCGGGTAGATGACCAGCTTGGCGGACATGCGCCCAGCCTCGGACAGCCCAGGTCCGGCAGCATCCGCCCGCACCCGAACGGGTGGTGGCCGCCACCGCACCAGAGCTCCGGGCCATCAGCCTTCGCAAACACCGGCAGGGCTTTGACCAGCCTCTTTCTAGTTTGCAACCCTGGGTCGCAGAGCCTCGGCGGCCCTGATTCCCCGCAGGAGCCCACCTCGGTAGACGTCACCCACCGTCGTCACCTGGGCGGCCAGTCGCTCGTACTCCTCCAGCGCGATCTCCCGATCGCCCGGCTCACGCCGACGTCGGCCCGGGACGATGTCGGGGTGCAGGTCACGCCACTCCCGCAGCGCGACGATCGACTTGTAGGAGGTGTGCCAGCAGGCCGCATACACCTTCCGCGCCAGCGGCTGAGGAAGTCGAAGCGGCACCTGCTTGGGGAATCCGCCGTCTCTCGATCCTGGCCAACGCCCGGGGTCCATCGCCTCGGCGGGCACCGCAGGCCAGCGCCTGTCCCACCAGCCGCGATCCCTCAGCTCCAGCTCAATGCCGTGTATGGCGAGCACGTCGATTGTGTCGAGCAGCTCGCCGGCCTTCCGCAGCCGCTCCTGCTCCCGGCGCCACGCCGCCCGCACCCCCGCAGCTTCCTGTCGGCTCAGGCCCCGCACGCTCCACCGCTCGTCGCCCGCCAGCTCCCGGCGGTACGCCTTCTGCTCCTTCAACACAGCGTCCAGGCGCGCCCTGAGCTCGAAGCTCACCTTCGCGTTCCCCTGGTGCTTCCCCAGCTTCTCCATGCCGCTCATCATGCCTTTCCTAGTTTGCAAACCACGATCACCCAAAGGAGCGAAGCGACGCGGGGAGGAGGTCCCCGCCCCCGGGCCCCTACACGTCGGCGCGAAGCGCCGAGCCTCACTCCGAACGCGCTCCGCGCGCACCGGAGCTGACGACGCCTCAGACGCGGGGACGGGGTGGCGCGGAGCGCCGCCCACGCGGTGCGAGGCGCAGCGCGCCTCGATACCCGCTC